>DASTTJ010000275.1:0-12477 GCA_035760205.1 Steroidobacteraceae bacterium
ACCTTCTTCCGTTACATCTGCGACAACGGGACTTACATCGCCCGCTACGACGAGCTCATCGACGGCAAGAACAATCCCATCGATGTGTCTGCGGTTGCCGTCTCGCTCAACGGTATCGAACTGCAGGATCGCGAGTTCTTCGCGGCGATTGCCGAAAGCCGCGAACCGAATGCAAGCGTTGCGCAGGTGTTGCCCTGTTACCGGACCCTCAACGAACTCGAGAAGCAACTATGCCCCTGACACAACCGCCGTTCCGTGCCGATCATGTGGGCAGCCTGCTGCGTCCACCCGAGCTCACGCGCGCGCGCGCGGAGCACAAGGCCGGACGACTGACAGCCGAGGATCTGCGCAAGGCGGAAGACGCCGCGATCCGCGAGGCGGTGCGCACCCAGGAGGAGTTAGGCCTGCAGGGCATCACCGACGGCGAGATGCGCCGTTCGTCCTGGCACATGGATTTTCTTTATCAGATCGGCGGTGTGCGCAAGGTGCAGCAGAACATCACCGTGCACTTTCACAGCGACAAGGGCGATGTGGATTTCACGCCCTCGGGTCTCAAGGTGGAAGGCAAGCTCAAGCTCGAGGGTTGCATCTTCGGCGAGCACTTCGATTTTCTGAAGTCGGTCGTCACCCGCGGCACGCCCAAGCTCACGATCCCGTCGCCCAGCATGATGCATTATCGCGGCGGACGCGCCGCGATCGACGAAGCGATCTATCCGCGCATGGAAGACTTCTGGCACGACCTCGCCGCGGTGTACGCGCGCGAAATCGCGGAGCTCGGCAAACGCGGCTGCACCTATCTGCAGCTCGACGACACCAGTCTCGCGTATCTCAACGACCCGAAGCAGCGTGACTACGTGTCGAGCATCGGTGGCGATCCGAACGAACAACATCGCGTCTACATCCGCAACATCAATGCGGCTCTGGCCGGCAAGCCTGCGGGCATGCGCGTCTGCACGCACATGTGCCGTGGAAACTTCCGGTCGGCCTGGGCGGCAGAAGGCGGCTATGACCACGTGGCCGAAGCGCTGTTCAACGAGCTGGCGGTTGACGGATTCTTTCTCGAATACGACGACGCGCGCTCGGGCGGCTTCGAGCCGCTGCGTTTCGTGCCCAAGGGCAAGTTTGTCGTGCTGGGCCTCGTCACCACGAAGAGGGGCCAGCTCGAAACCAAGGACGATCTCAAGCGCCGCATCGACGAGGCGGCGCGCTTCGTGCCGCTCGAACAGCTCTGCTTGAGTCCTCAATGTGGCTTCTCGTCGACGGAGGAGGGAAACGCGCTCTCATTGGATGAACAGAAAGCCAAGCTCGCGCTCGTGATCGAAACCGCGCGCGAGGTGTGGAGTTGATACTCAACTCAAGGGGGAACCATGAAGACCAATTCCAGGCCCATTGGGCTTGCGATCAGCCAGGTGATCGCGGCTGCCGCTGCGGCAGCGGTTGCGCCCTCCGCGTTCGCGCAGGAACCGGAGCTTCAACGACTCGAGGAAATCATCGTCACCGCACGAAAAGTGGAAGAAGACCTCCAGAAGACGCCGATCGCGATCACCGCGCTCACGGGCAGTGCTCTCGAGGACCGACAGGTGTTCCGCACCGATGTACTCGACCAGGTAGTGCCGAACCTGCAGTTCGCCAACAATGCGCCGCTCGCCGGCAACAATTCTTCCTCACAGGTGTTCATCCGCGGCATCGGCCAGACAGATCCCACGTCCACGGTCGATCCGGGCGTCGGTCTCTACATCGACGATGTCTACATGGGCAACGCCGTCGGCGCGTCCATGGCGCTGCGCGATGTCGCCAACGTGCAGGTGCTGCGCGGCCCGCAGGGAACCTTGTTTGGTCGCAACACGATCGGTGGTGCGGTGCTCATCACCACCACGGAACCGGGTGAGGACTTCGGCGGCGAGTTCCGTGCGGAGTTCGGTACCGACAATCTCGTGGACGGTCTGGTGGCGCTCGACATGCCGTTCTCCGAGGAATTCAGGACGCGGCTCTCGCTCGGTATTCGAAGCCAGGATGGTTACGTCACGCGTCCGGATGGCACGGATCTCGGTGACACCGACACGTTCTACGGCATGTTCAAGGCCGTTTGGACGCCTTCGGATCGTGTGCGCGGCACCTTCATCTTCGATCTGACCAGTTCCGACGAGAACGGCAGTCCGCTGGTTTTCGCAGCGATGAACGAGGCGGCGACCTTCCCGCGTGTCGCGAGCCTCGATGCCGGGTGCCCGGGCCTCACCGATGGCGCCGTGCCGCCGCCGGGATTGCCGGACCAGCCGCTCGTGCCGATGATCGCCGATGCGCGCTGCGCCAACGACCTGCAGGATGCAGGGCCATACCGCAACAACGGCACGCTGCCGCTCTACAGCACACTGGATAACGTGGGTGGCTCGGTGAACTTCGCCTTCGAACTCAACAAGGCGATCACCCTCAAGTCGATCACCGCATACCGCAAGATCGACTGGACCGGCGCGCGCGACGCCGACAACACGCCGCTGACGATTCTGCATACCGAATACGACGTGAGCGGGGACCAGTTCAGCCAGGAGCTGCAGTTGACCTACGAGACCGATCCGCTGGTCGGCGTCGTCGGCCTGTACTACTTCGAGCAGACTTCCGAAGACATTGCGACTATCTCCCTGAATCCCCCGCCGCCGGGCGTGCAGCGCGACAGCGACAACAACGAGGTCGACAACTCGAGCTGGGCCGCATTCACGCAGTGGACGTTCAGGTTCGCCGACCGGTTCGCGCTCACGGTCGGCGGGCGCTACACCGAAGACGACAAGGGTTCGTACCCCGACCAGTTCGATTACGCGACTCCCAATATCAAGCAGGTGCCGGTGCAGTGGTACCGCGAGACGTTCACGTCGTTCACGCCGTCCGCGTCGTTTGCGGTGGAGTGGAACGACAGCGCCATGACTTACTTGAGTTATTCGGAAGGCTTCAAGGGCGGCGGCTGGAACAGCCACTTCAATGCCGTGCTGACGCAGGCGCAGCAGGAGGCGCTGCAAAAGTTCGATCAGGAAGAAGCGCAGACCCTCGAGCTCGGTGCGAAATTCGATTTCGCGAACAATTCGATGCGGCTGAACGTTGCGGTGTTCACCTCTGACTACACCGACATGCAGCTCACGTACCGCGGACCAGCGCCGGCAGGCGTGGCGCCGTTCATCACGAACGCCGGCGAGACGAGCATCGATGGCGCCGAGGCGGAATTGACCTGGGCGCCGACCGACGACTTCCTCATCGATGCCAGCGTTGGCTACCTGGATGCGACGATCGACAGTCTTTCCAACATTCCGCTCGCGGTGCTGCCGCCCGGGCTCGTGGAAGGGAATTTCCTGCCCTTCGCGCCCGAGTGGCAGGTGCATCTCGGCGCGGCGTATACCGGCCATATCGGCTCGCTCGAAATCAAGCCGCGCGTCGATGCCTCGTTCCAGCCAACCACGTACTTCGATGCGACCAACACACCGGAGATCGCGCAGCTGGATGACGTGCTGACGGTGAACGCGTCGATCGTGCTGAGCGCAGGGGAGGATTCAGCGTGGGCCGTTACGCTCGGCCTGAACAACGCCACCGATGAGGTCTATCCAGTCGCGGGCAACTCCTCGTTGACCACGGGCAGCGGCTACGCGGAGATCGCTTATGCGCGGCCGCGCGAGTGGTTCGCGTCGCTGAAGTACGAGTTCTAGGATGGCCCGTACACAAGTCGCCATCGTGGGCGCGGGACCCGCGGGGCTGCTCCTCGGCCAGTTGTTGCACCAGGAGGGGATCGACACTTTGTTGCTGGAGCGGCGCAGCGCGGACTACGTGGCTGGCCGCATCCGCGCGGGCGTGCTCGAGCCCGGCACCGTTCATGTTCTCGAACGCGCGGGCGTGGCGGCGCGTTTGCATGCCGAAGGCCTCACGCACGACGGTGTGGAGATCGGCTTTCACGGCCGGCGCCATCGCATCGATTTGAAGGCGCTGACCGGAAAGTGCGTCACCGTGTATGGCCAGACTGAAGTGACGCGCGACCTCATGGACGCTCGCGCGAAGTCCGGCGCACCGAGTGTGTACGAGGCCGACGACGTGACGCTGCACGATTTTGCGGGCCTCAAGCCGCTGGTCACGTACCGGCACCAAGGGGTGACGCACGAAGTCGAGTGCGACTTCATCGCCGGCTGCGACGGATTTCACGGGGTCAGCCGGCGCAGCATTCCCGCGGCTGCGCTAAGCATTGCCGAGCGTGTCTATCCGTTCGGCTGGCTGGGCGTACTGGCCGATGTTCCGCCGCCCTGGCAGGAACTCATCTACGCGAACTCGGAACACGGCTTCGCGCTCGCCAGCATGCGGTCACCCACGCGTGTGCGGTGTTACGTGCAGTGTGCCCTCGGTGAACAGGTCGAGCAGTGGAGCGATGAGCGGTTCTGGGATGAGTTTCGCCGGCGCCTGGGCGGCGAGG
Organism: Steroidobacteraceae bacterium; assembly: GCA_035760205.1. Taxonomy (GTDB): domain Bacteria; phylum Pseudomonadota; class Gammaproteobacteria; order Steroidobacterales; family Steroidobacteraceae; genus CADEED01. The sequence goes on from DASTTJ010000275.1 coordinate 4,439, forward strand.
TCGGCGCACGCGTGCAAAACGCGCCGTCGATCGAAAAGAGCATCGCGCCGCTGCGCAGCTTCGTGGCCGAACCGCTGCGGTTCGGCCGGTTGTTCCTGGCGGGCGATGCAGCGCACATCGTGCCACCGACGGGCGCCAAGGGACTCAACCTCGCGGTGAGCGACGTGTTCTATCTATATGAGGCGCTGCGCGATTTCTATTCGGAGCGATCTGAAGCCCCGCTCGACGCCTATTCGCCGCGGGCGCTGCGGCGTATCTGGCGCGCGGAACGATTCTCATGGTGGATGACCCGGCAGCTCCATAACTTTCCGGGCGACGCGTTCGATGAGCGCCTGCAGCAGACCGAACTCGAGCACCTGTTCGAATCGCGCACGGCGCAGGCAGGCATGGCGGAGAACTACGTCGGCTTGCCGTTATAGAAATGGGGTCTGACCCCATTTTCGTCCCTGCCGGGATGGCGTTGGTCACATTCTCCTTTGCGCTGCGGACGCTTCGGAATACAAGCGCCAACGATGCAAATCAAATTCCGCCTCAACGGCAAAAATCAGTCGGTCGATGTCGATCCCGCCACACCACTGCTCTGGGTGCTCCGCGACCACCTCGGGATGACGGGCACGAAGTTCGGCTGCGGCATCGCGATGTGCGGTGCCTGCACGGTCCACATCGGCGGTTCGGCGACGCGATCCTGCCGCATCCCCGTCGAAGCCGTGGCCGATGCCGACGTCACGACGATCGAGGGTCTGTCGCCCGATGGCAGCCACCCGCTGCAACGCGCCTGGCTCAAGCTCAACGTGGCGCAGTGTGGTTACTGCCAGGCGGGCATGCTCATGGCCGCCGCAGCGATGCTCAAGGTGACGCCGCAGCCGACGGACGCGGACATCGATACGCACATGACCAACCTCTGTCGCTGCGGCACCTACGCGCGAGTGCGGGCCGCCATCCATGAAGCGGCGAAGCAGGAGCCGGGCGTATGAGCACAGACCCCGCCCGAACGCTCAGCCGGCGCACTTTTCTGGTCAGCACCGCTGTTGTCGGCGGTGGACTCACGCTCGCGATCCTGACTTCGTGCGAAGGCAAAAAAGCAGCGCCCAGCGCGGCCACCGAAGTCAGCGCCTGGTTGAGCATCGACGCGAGCGACAATGTGCTGTTGCGCGTGCCGTTCAACGAATGCGGAAACGGCGCCATGACCATGGTGGCGTTGCTCATGGCCGAGGAACTGCGCGCCGACTGGAGCAAGGTGCGCGCCGAGCCCCTCGATCTGAACCGTGATAAACGCGAGCAGGGCGTCTACAAGGCCTTCGACTCCACGTTTTTCACGTTCTCGGGGCGCTCCACGTCACCGGACCTGATGCGCACCATGCGCCAGGCCGGCGCCAGCGCGCGCGAGCGCCTCAAGATGGCGGCGGCTCAGCAATGGAACGTGCCGGTTGCCGAAGTTGAAGCGCGCAACAGCGCCCTGACGCACGCGGCCACGAAGCGCACGCTGCGCTACGGGGAAGTGGCGGCCGCAGCGGCCGGCGTCAAACTACCGCAGGAACCCGTGGTCGACATTTACGCGGATGTCGGGATTCTCAAGGATCGCGTGCAAGGCAAGCTCGTGGACCCGCAGATCGTCACCGGCGCCACCACTTATGGCATCGATGTCAAGGTGCCCGGCATGGTGTACGGCGCGCTCATGCAGTCGCCCGTGCATGGCGGCCGGCTCAAGAGTTACGACTTCGAGGCGATCCGGAACATGCCGGGTGTCATCGGCGTCGCGGTCGTGGATCCGGACGAGCCGCGCAAGCTGCTGAAGCTGCCGCTCAACGATTCCGAGAGCCGCGCGCAGAGCACCGTCGCCGTGGTCGCCGAGCATTACTGGCAGGCGCGACAGGCGCTTGAAGCGCTGCCCATCGAATGGGACGACGGCGAGGGCGGACGGTGGAAAACCACCGCAGACGTCAATGCCGCCGCGCTCGCGCGGCTGAACACCCCGGGCGAAAAGGTGGAAAGGGAAACCGGTGACGCGCTCGGCGTGCTCGGAAAATCCCGCCGCGTCGTCGATGCCACCTATCTCACACCCTTTGCCGACCAGGCGCCGCTCGAACCCCTGAATGCCACCGCGCACTTCGCCGACGGGAAGATCGAGGTGTGGCACAACGGAGCGATCCAGGCGCAGTCGTTCGCGGTCGCCGCCGAAGAAGCGGATGTGCCGTTCGAGAACGTGAAACTGCATCCGACCATGCTCGGTGGCCATTTCGGGCGCCGCAATTTTTCCGACGACCTGCGCCTGGTCGTGGCGGTGGCGAAGAAATTCCCGGGCAAGACCATCCAGATCATCTGGTCGCGTGAAGAGATGTTCCGCCAGGGACGTTACCGCTGGCTCACCGCTGGTCGCTTGCGTGCGGCGCTCGGCAAGGACGGCCTGCCTACGGCATTTCATTCGCGGCTGTCCCGCACGATCTACGGCACCGCCGGCATCAACAATGTGGCCTACACCAACGGCCCCATTCCGAACGTGCGTCTCGAGAACAGCGAAGTGCCGATGCATGTGCGCTGGGGTTCCTATCGCGCGCCCGGTTACAACTCGTACGCGTTCATGATGGAAACCTTCATCGACGAGTGCGCCGCGAAAGCGGGTATCGAGCCGCTCGAGTATCGCCGCAAACTACTCAAGGATTTTCGCGATCCGGGCTGGATCAAAAGTCTCGACGAAGTCGCCGCGCGGTCGGACTGGGGCAAGCCGCTGCCCAAAGGCCAGGGCCGCGGCATCGCCATCAGCAACTGGGGCAATTGGGGCGGCAAGGACCAGGTGGGTGGCACCACGGCTGCCGTCGTAGCACATGTGGACGTGTCGCGCGAAGGCGTGCTCAAAGTCTTGCAGCTCGACATCGCTTTCGACTGCGGACGCGTATTCAACCGCGATGCGGTCGAAGCGCAGATGCAGGGCGGCATTTTGTTCGGTCTCAACATGGCGCTCAACGAAGAACTCAACATCGAGAACGGGCGCATCGTCGAAGGCAATTTCGACACCTACCCGATGCTGCGCATGGCCGATACCCCGCGGCTGCGCGTGCATTTCGGCGGGCTGACGGGCGCGGAGCGCAGCTGCGAAGTGGGCGAACCGCCGGTCGGGCCGGTGGGACCGGCCGTCGCGAACGCCATCTATGCCGCCACGGGCAAACGCATCCGCACCATGCCTTTCCGCAAGCACGACCTGTCCTGGGCCTGATAACGTCCGCGATATGGAATCTTTGTTACGCGGGCGCTGGACCCGGTGGGTGCTTTTCCTGCTGGGATGGGCCGCACTGTCGCTGCTGTTCGCGCCCGAGGCTTACCTAAGCTTCTATCTGCGCAATGCGCCGATCTCGTGGCTCGAGACGGTTGAACTCACGGTCATCAACTCGGCAATCGCGCTGTTGTTCATCCCGGGCATCGTGTTTCTCACGAGGCGCTTTCCCATCGAACGGGGCCGCTGGCAGCGATCGATGGGTCTGCACGTGGTGGCCTGTCTCGCATTCTCGGTCGCACATTCGGGGCTGTATGCCGTGGCGTGTCACGCCTGGCGCGATGTGGGTGAAACACTGTTCGTGCGTTTCCACCCGAACCTGATCACCTACTGGGCATTCGTCGGGTTCACCCAGGCATTCGAGTATTTCCGCAAGTACCAGCAACGCGAGCGCGACATCACCCGGCTGCAATTGCAGGCGCTCAAGTCGCAGCTCCAACCGCATTTCCTGTTCAACGCGTTGAACACCGTCTCGGCCATGATGCACGTCGACGTCAACCGCGCCGATCGCATGCTGAGCCGCTTGAGTGAGCTGTTGCGCATGACGCTCAACAACATCGAGCGTCAGGAAGTGCGGCTCAGCGATGAGATCGCCTTCGTCGAGGCCTATCTGGACATCGAGCGAGAACGCTTCGGCGGCCGGCTTGCCATGCGCATCGATGCCGCGCCGGATACGCTCGATGCGCTGGTGCCCGCGTCGTTCCTGCAGCCGCTGGTCGAGAATTGCGTGCGTCACGGGTTCGCGACGCCCGATGCCGAGAGCCTCATCGAGATTCGCGCATGGCGCGAGGGCGAGCGGCTCACGCTTACCGTCGTTGACAACGGACGCGGCCTGCAAGCGCCTCCGCGCGAAGGCGTCGGCATCACCAATGCGCGCAAGCGGCTCGCGCAGCTCTATGACAAACAATCCCTGAGTATTGCCGCGAAGCTGCCACGGGGTGTCGTCGTGACGGTTGAGCTGCCATTCCACAAGGAGCCTGATGAACATCCGAGCGTTGATCGTGGACGACGAGCCGTGGGCGCGGACGCGGGTCGACTCGCTGCTGAAGGCTGAGCCCGACTTCACGGTAGTTCAGGAGTGCGCCGATGGCGCGGATGCGGTCCGGGCGATCGTCGGGCTGCAGCCGCAGGTGGTATTCCTCGACGTGCAGATGCCCGGTATCGACGGCTTCGACGTGGTCGAGGCGATTGGCGCTGCCGCCATGCCCATCGTGGTGTTCGTGACCGCGTACCAGGAATACGCCGTGCGCGCGTTCGACGCCGGCGCCGTCGACTATCTGCTCAAGCCGTTCGACGAAGAGCGGTTTCGCCGCGCCGTCGAGCGCGTACGGCGCGACTTGCGTGCGCCCGAGGCGGCGGCGGCCGCACTCGAGGACGCCATGACGCAGGTGCGCAAGAGCGCGCCGTTCGCCGAACGCCTGGTCGTGAACAACGCCGGCCGTGTACTGTTCATCAAGGTCTCGGACATCGACTGGTTCGAAGCCGCCGGCAACTACGTGACGATCCACGCCGGGCGGGAAAAGCACATGTTGCGCGAGACACTGCGGGGATTGAGCGAACGGCTGGATCCCAGAATATTCGTGCGACTGCATCGGTCGTCGGTCGTCAACGTGGAGCGATTGCGTGAGCTTTTGCCCTGGTCGCGCGGCGAGCAGGTGGCCGTGTTGCGCGACGGAACGCAGCTGACCATCGGGCGCGCGTTTCGCGAGCACCTGATGTCGGTGATGAATGGAGCGGGGCAATAGATGGCGGCAGTGATCCCGAATTCGAAAAGCATCCATAGTTTCGCCACGCCAAAGGCGCTGGAAACCTGGATGCGCCGCCAACACGCAAAAGCGCCCGAGCTCTGGCTCAAGATTCACAAGAAAGATTCAGGCCTGCGTTCGGTGACACCGGCCGAAGCGCTGGACGTGATGCTCTGCTTCGGGTGGATCGATGGTCTGCGCAAAGGCTTCGACGAGAAGTCGTTCCTGCAGCGTTATTGTCCTCGCCGCGCGAAGAGCATCTGGAGCCAGATCAACCGCGAAAATGTCGCGCGATTGACGAAGGCCGGCCGCATGACCGCACCCGGTCAAGAACAGATCGATGCCGCGAAGGCGGACGGGCGGTGGAACGCTGCCTACGCGCCCATCCGCAGTATTTCGCGTGAAACCATGCCGCCGGACCTGGTCGCGGCAATTGAGGCCAATCCCAAAGCCCGAAAGAAATACGAGACGCTGGGACGCGTGAACCTGTTCGCGCTGGCGTTCCGCACTAACAACATGAAAACCGCGGCTGGACGCGCGAAGAAGATCGCTACGCTGGTGGCGATGCTGGCGCGCGGCGAAACCGTGGTGCCGGAGAAACCTGTCGGTCTCACGTTTGGACGGAAGCGATGACGAGCGCGGGAATCACCCTCTATTCCGGGCCGCTCAGCATGTTCGGCGCGAAGGTGCAAATCGCGGCGCTGGAGAAAGGGCTCGACTTCGAGCTCGTGATGGTGCCGTACGATTCGGCGCGCGGGTATCACCCGAAACATCCCGAAGTCCTGCGCATCAACCCCAAGCGCCAGGTACCGGTATTGATCCACGGCTCGCTCGAGATCTTCGATTCCACGCAGATCTTCGAATATCTCGAAGACCTCGCGCCGGATCCGGCGCTGTGGCCGCGCGAACCAGTCGGGCGCGCCCGTGCGCGCAATCTCGAGCATCAATCCGACGAGGTGTATTTTCCGCATGTCATCAAGCTGATGGGCCTGCAGGACGCCTTGGGCAGCGAGCACGCCATCACGGCCATCGATGCCGCCAATCGTTTTTATGCCGATATGGAGCAACGGCTGCAAGGCGACTGGCTGGCCGGCAGCTACTCATACGCGGACATCGCGTTCTACATGGCGGCGTTGTTTGGGGAACGCCAGGGTGCGCCCCTGGCCAATGCCACGCCGCGACTGCTTGCGTGGCGCGAACGCATGGGACAGCGAGCGCCGGTCAGAATAGTAGTGAGTGCAATGGCCGCGTGGCTGACGAATGCGGGACGCCCAGTGCCGGCGTTCATGACGCGTTAGGCGCCCCCAGCAATTTACCAAGCGCATCGAGGTCCACGGGCTTGACGAGATGCGCATCGAAGCCGGCGGCGCGTGCACGTTCGCGGTCTTCGGCCTGGCCGTAACCCGTAAGCGCAATGAGCACGGCGCCCTTGCGCAGCAGCGAATGGCGCAGCCTTCTGGCGACCTCGTAGCCATCCATTCTCGGCAGACCGATATCCAGCAGCACGACGTCAGGGCTGAACGTGTCAGCGAGCGACAGAGCATCTTCGGCGGAGAATGCCGGCTGCGTGTGGTGCCCATCCATTCGCAGGAGTTCGCACAATGTAGTCGCTGCGTCGACGTTGTCATCGACGACGAGGATGCGATGCGAGGGGCCGCAGGTGTCGCGTTCCCGGGTACTCTCCGGCAAGGGCGCCTTGGCTCGCGGCAGCGTGATTTCGAAAGTGGAACCGCGCCCCAGACCTTCGCTTCGCGCCGTGATGCTGCCGCCATGCATTTCCACTAGCTTCTTGACGACCGACAGACCGATGCCGAGTCCTCCCTGAGCGCGATCGAGTGTGCAATCTGCCTGCGTAAACAATTCGAAGATGTGCGGCAGGAAGTCGGGCGAGATTCCCGCTCCGCTGTCGCTGATCTCCACCTTTACGAAGTCATCGCCGCCAATCACACGAATGCCGATCTTTCCGCCGACCTCGGTGTACTTCGCCGCGTTGGTCATCACATTGCCAAAACTCTGCACCAGGCGCGCGCGATCTCCGATGACGTACAACGGCTCGAGACCCGTGACCGTGGATATCTGGTGCTGCTTTGCGCGCCACAGTGGAGTGGCAGTTTCGGTGGCGTGGTCGATCACATCGGATAGCAACAACGTTTCGCGCTTGAGTTCGATGCGGCCCATGGAGATCCGCGATACGTCGAGCAGGTCATCCACGATGCGCGTGAGCTGAGTGGCTTGCCGCCGCACCACATCGGCGGCGTTCTTCGCGGTCTCATCACCGTCGATGCGTCGCGACAACACTTCGGCGGCAGTGCGGATCGGCGCCAGGGGATTGCGCAATTCGTGCGCCAGCATCGCCAGGAATTCGTCCTTGCGCCTGTCGGTTTCGCGAAGCACGGCGTCGGCGAGCGTACGAGTCGTGACGTCGACACCTTCGACGAAGATGCCGGACACTGTGCCGTCGGCCTCCTTGATCGGCTGAAAAACAAAATCGACGTAGCGCGTGTCCACCGCTTCGCCCGGCTTGGGCGGCGCCGAGTACGCGGCGCCGGTCGCCGAATAGGCTTCACCGCTTGCATACACCTGGTCGAGGAGCTGCAGATATCCCTGCTCGGCGACCTCGGGTAGCGCCACCGCCACCGGCTGGCCGATCAGCGGCCGGTGACCGATGAGGCGCAGGTAGCCGGGGTTCGCAAGTTCGAAGACGTGCGTAGGGCCGCGCAGCACGCACATGAAAGTGGGCGCGAGTTCGAATAGCTTCGCGAAGCGTGCGCGTTCTTCGGTGATGCGCCGCTCGGAAAGGACCTGCGGTGTCGTTTCCGAGCAGATGACCAGAACGCCGCCCACGCCGTGGGGTGCGGCGGGCTCATCGATGGGGCCGAAACTGTAGGTCCAGTACACCTCCTGCAGCGCGCCGTGACGGAAGATCGGCACGAGCTGGTTTTCGTGCCACGTGGCGGCGTCACCTCGCATGACCTGGTCAATCTGCGGGCCGATGATCTCCCAGATTTCCTGCCAGGCCTGTTTGC
>DASTTJ010000276.1:0-4121 GCA_035760205.1 Steroidobacteraceae bacterium
CTCCACACCAGCAGGAAGGCGGCAATCGCGATGATCGGCGCGCCCAGGTCCAGCCACAGCTGGCGCATGTGGGCGCGCGGATCCTCGCCGCGCGAGATTGCGACGATGGGTTTGAGGAATCCGAGCCCAACGAGCGAGAGCGCGCTGATGGTCGCATCGATCGCGGAGTTCACACGCGGAAAGCGCGCCTTGGACGAAGACGCCGCGGCGGCAGGCTTCACGGCCGCCTTCTCATCCGGCACACCGACTGGTGTGGCGTCCAGTGGCGGACTCTGCGGTTTCACGTTACTGGCCGACGACATTTCCGCTCTCGATCTTCTGCTGACCCTTGAGCCCGAGCGCCAGCTTTTCGATGTAGGCGTTCGGTTTGCGCCCGTCGTACTCGACGCCGTCGATGAAGTCCTTGGTGGGCGCCCGGAACCCGTCGCTCAGAAAATCGAAATCGGCTGCGTTGGCTTTCTTCTCGGCCACCAGCTCTTTGGCGGCAGCGACGAACACCTCCGGGCGATACACCTTCTTCGCAGTCTCGAGGTACCACGCATCCGGCTTGCCCTCGGTAATCTGGCCCCAGCGACGCATCTGCGTCAGATACCAGATGGCGTCCGAATAGAACGGATAGTTGGCGTAGTACCGGAAGAACACGTTGAAGTCCGGCAGCGCGCGCTTGTCACCGCGGCCGTACTCGAACGTGCCCGTCATGCTGTTGGCGATGACGCGATAGTCGGCGCCGACGTATTCCGGCCGCGAGAGAATCTGCGCCGCTTCTTTGCGATTCGCGCCGTTCTTGTCGTCTAACCAGATGGCGGCGCGTGTCATGGCCTTGACCAGCGCGATATGGGTGCGCGGATTCTTGTCAGCGAATGCCTTGGTGACGCCGAACACTTTCTCGGGGTTGTTCTTCCAAATCTCATAGTCGGTGATGACCGGCACGCCGACGCCCTTGAAGATGGCTTGCTGGTTCCAGGGCTCACCCACTGAATAACCGTGGATGGTGCCGGCCTCGAGCGTCGCCGGCATCTGCGGCGGCGGCGTGACCGAAATCAGGATGTCGGCGCGCGTTTGTCCGGTGACGTCCGACGGCGAATAGAAACCGGGACTGATGCCGCCGGCCGCGAGCCAATATCGCAGCTCATAGTTGTGCGTGGACACGGGGAAAACCATGGCCATCTTGAACGACTTGCCCGACGCCTTGAATTTTTCCAGCGCCGGCTTGAGCGCCGTGGCGGAAATCGGATGCTTGGGCAAACCCTTCTCGTCAGTAGCAAGGGAAGACTTCATCAGCGCCCAGACTTCGTTGGAAACCGTGATGGCGTTGCCGTTCAGATCCATGCTGAAACCGGTGACCACATCCGCTTTCGTGCCGATGCCCACCGACGCGCCGAGTGGCTGGCCCGCAAGCATGTGCGCGCCGTCGAGCTCGCCCGTGATCACCCGGTCGAGGATGACTTTCCAGTTGGCTTGTGGCTCGAGCGTGACATACAGACCTTCGTCTTCGAAGTAGCCCTTCTCATAGGCGATGGCGAGCGGCGCCATGTCAGTGAGTTTGATGAAACCGAGCTTGAGCTGTTCCTTCTCCGGTCCTTTGCCGGCCGCGATCGCGTTGGTGAAGACAAACAAGCCGCAAATGACGCTGGCGCAGATACTGAGTCTCACTCTAACTTCCTCTCTCGTCGCGCTAAGGAATTCGCGCAGGCGGGACAAAGCAATACGCATGCCAGCGGTTTTCTTAGGGCAAATTGCGCGTGCGGCGCGCTGTTTCGCGTGTGCTGCACCGAAACGCGGCGGGGGGGTGCACGCGCGCTTTCAACGCGGTGCAAATCAGGGCACGTGGATTCTCAGCGCAGATGCGCGAGCGCCACCATCAGCGCCACGAACAACAGCGCGGAGACGACCTGCCAAAAACGCGCGGGATTGCGGTCGTAGAGTGAGGGCCGCTCGATGGCGTGAGGAGTGGCGCGCAGCGAGCCATGCTCGAGTTCGAAACCGAACTCGATGGCGTCCGCGTAACGATCGCGGCGGTCGATGGTGATGGCGCGAGCGATTGTCCGGTCGAGCCATGCTGGTAGATCGGGCCGCAGCTTCGCAAGCGCCGTGGCCTTGCCGAGTCGCGGCTGCGCAAACGCCTCCACTTCACCGTAGGGATAGGAGCCCGCTGTGAACATGCGGTATAGCGTCACGCCGAGCGCGAAGATGTCCGAGCTTTCGTCCGCCGGCATGCCGGCAAACAACTCCGGAGCCATGTAGCTGCGCGTACCTGGCACCTCGAGCGACTCGCCTTCGTCGAACCTGCGCAGACGGGCGACGCCGAGATCGATGAGCTTCAGCCCGCCGTCGGACTCGAGCATGATGTTCTCCGGCTTGATGTCGCGGTGAATGATGCCGGCGCGATGCAGCGCCGCCACCGCCTTCGTCAGTTTGAGCGCGATCTCGAGTCCCGCCGCGAGCGTGATCCGCGGCCTGCGGATCAGTCGTCGCTCCAGGGTCTCGCCGGCGTAGTAAGGCAGCACTCCATAAAGACAGCTGCGCCGCTCCGTGGGCGGCTCGAGCGATTCGGTGACGAATGGACTGCGCACGTGGCTCGCAATCCACATCTCGCGCAGCAACGCGGCCCGCAACAGCGCATCGAGGCCTGGGCGCGGCTTGGGAAACTTGAGCACCACTTCGCGCTTGGCATTCTGATCCCGCGCACGAAAGACGCGCATGTACTGGCCGTCGGCCAGCATCTCGCCCAGTTCGTAGCCGTCGATGACGGCGCCGCTGACCGGCGCGCTGCGCAGCGGCTGCTCGGAGATCGCCAGCTCCATATCGGCGAACTGCGTAGACGGCAACGCAAGGATGTCGAGCACGACGGCGGTGGCATTGTCCGAATCGGTGCTCACCGTCGCCTGGTCGACCAGTCGCTCCGCGGTCTCGCCAGGCGCCGAGCGCAACGCGAGCAGCGCGTGGATCTCCGTCTGTGAAAGCGCGCCGTGCACGCCGTCGCTGCACAGCAGGTAGCGATCGTGCAGTTGCGCGTTTTCCTTGAAGTGATCGACGCGCAGGCTGTCTTGCGCGCCAACCGCGCGCGTGAGCGCGTGGGTCGTGCCCGGCGCACCCAGAGTGTGGTCGGTCGTGAGCAGGGTCAGCATGTTGTCGCGCAACCGGTAGACCCGGGAATCCCCAACATGGACCAGGTGGGTACTACGCCCGCACAGAACCAGTGCACTCAAAGTGCAGGCCATGCCATTGAGACTGGGATCCGAGCGGCCGAGCGTGTGAATCCAGCGATTGACCGCGTCCGCCGCGCGAGCGCCGATGCGGGAAATGCCGATTGTTGCAGGCTGGCCCAGGCACCCGTCTATAAAGCCGCGCACGGCCAATTCGGCCGCCACGCGGCCTCCCTTGGCACCCCCCATGCCATCGGACAGTGCAGCCAACAGGCCGATAGTTAGCTGATTTCGCGGCGTCCCGACATAACACGCCGCGTAGTCCTGGTTTTCGGCCCGCCCGCCCTGGCGGCTCGCCTGCCCCAATCCGACATGCAGGCCATCGGCGGTTCTCTGGTCCGCTACTTGCATCGTCCCAGGGACTTGAGTCGCGTTATCGAGGGGTGCAGTGATCAATCGTGAGTTCCTGAAGGCGGGACATCTTCCCACTTTGTTGTCTGCTTTCTTCTACTTTGACATGAGCTTCATGGTCTGGGTGCTTCTGGGTGCACTGGCCGTGCAGATGTCCGCTGACCTGCAACTGAACGCCGCGCAGAAGGGTTTCATGGTGGCGCTGCCGGTGCTTGCCGGCGCCCTGTTGCGAGTCGTCTTCGGCGTGCTCGTCGATCGACTGCGCCCGCGCCTCGCCGGCATCATCGGGCAGGTCATCGTCATCGCAGGCCTCACCGCGGCCTGGCTCGTGGGCATCGACAGTTACCAGGGTGCGCTCGCGCTGGGCCTCGTGCTCGGCGTCGCCGGCGCATCGTTTGCCGTGGCGCTGCCGCTCGCCTCGCGCTGGTATCCGCCGCAGTTCCAGGGCACGGCGCTTGGCATTGCCGGCGCGGGAAACTCCGGCACCGTATTCGCGTCGCTGTTCGCGCCCGGCCTTGCAGCGGTGGTCGGCTGGAACAACGTCCTGGGGCTTGCGGCAATCCC
>DASTTJ010000277.1:0-19466 GCA_035760205.1 Steroidobacteraceae bacterium
GGCCGCATCTTCGGCTCGTTCTGCATGGGGAAATGACATGTGGGTCGGTAATCGCTGCTATCCACCGAAAGACGTTCAACTGGCGCTGGAAAGTCTGTTCGGCGAGCCCGTGGGGCAGATCAAGGTCATCCAGTACAGCATCTTCGTGCGCTTTCACTGGCGTGCCATCGCCACCACGCGTCCCAACCGCATCTACCTGCGCGGCAGCGGCAAAGAATTCTTCGCCGACGGCCCGCTGGTGCTGCACGAATATTTCCACGTCATCCGCCAGTGGCGCACCGGCGAACTCACCATTCCACGCTACCTGTGGGAATGCTTTCGCCGCGGCTATTGGGACAATCGCTACGAAGTGGAAGCGCGCGAATACACGGACACCGAAATCTACCGGTACCGCGCGTTGCTGGCGAAGCATCGAACGGCGGAGCTTCCGGCTGGTGTCTACCCGATCCGGAAGAAATCAGCCTGAGCGCAGTCAACCCAGAAGGGCTTCCCGCCGGTACAAGCGTCCGGCGAAATACGTGAGCAGCGCTCCGTAGACCAGAGTACTGGCGACCGACACCACCATGTGCAGCGGCACGATCTGCTCGGCACGCACGACGGTGGTCATCAGCAGGTGCTGGCTCAGGAAGGGCACGAACATCAGGCCGAGCTTTGGCTGCAGCCCCATCATGCCGGCGAATATCAGAGGCAACGTCGGGATGGTGATCACGAGTTGCAGATAGGTCTGCGCTTCACGATAGGTCTTCGCGAACGCCGAGATGATCGTCAGATATGCGGAACCGAAGAGGATCAGTGGTGCGCAGCAGGCGATCATCTTGGCCGCCGCGGCCGGCCCCAGGTTGGCCGTGATGCCAAGCTGTTCCAGTCCCACGAAGCTCATGGCCACCGCAAACATCGCCACGGTAAGCACCAGCGAAATCAGCATGTACGAGGCGGCCGCACCGATCTTTCCGTAGATCAACTGCTCGCGCGGCACGGGCGAGGTGAGCAGCACTTCGAGCGAGCCGCGCTCGCGCTCGCCGGCAGTGGCATCGATTGCCAAATAAAGGCCGCCGAACAACATCGACAGCAATACCAGGTACGTCATCATGTTGAGCACCAGCACCGAACGGCCGGTGGGCGTCGACACGTCGATCTCCTGCACGGAAATGGGCAAGACGGAGATCGGATCGATTCCGCGGGCAAGAAATCGCAGCTGCGCAATCTCGATGCCGTAGTTCGACACCAGCGCGCGCACGCGGCCAACGCCGCGGCGCTCGAAGCCGCGTGAGCTGTCCGAATACAGGATCACCGGCGCCGGCTTGCCCTGCTGCAGGCGCTGCCCGAAGTCCTCCGGAACCTCCAGGATGATCTTGTGGGTTTGCGCCGCCACGGCATTGCGGGCCGCGGCCTCGTCGAATTCCACTTTGACGATGCTGACGCCACGCGCGCTGAGATAGTCGATGAGATTGGGCGCGTGTTCGGCGTGCGACACCGCCACCGTGATGCTCTCGTCGGACTGCGTCTCGGCATGCGAGATTCCGAACTGCACCAGCACCGCCACGAGAATGGGGCTGATGACCGGCCCGAAGACCAGCGCCGACAACAGCGTGCGCTTGTCCCGCAGATTCTCGCGGAACTCCTTGCGGAACACCGCCCAGATGCCGCGCAGGTTCACTTCGGCTCTTCCGCGCCCGGGGCATCGCCGCCGTGCAGGAGGCTCACGAACGCGTCTTCCAGCTGGCTGTTGGCGGCACGCGCGCGGATGTCGTCGAGCGTGCCCGCGGCCACTACCTGGCCGCCGTTGATCACCACCACTTCGTCGCAGAGCTGCTCGACTTCCTGCATGACATGGCTCGAGAACAATACGCAGTGCCCCGCATCGCGCAGCTGGCCTAACAACTTGCGCAAGTTGCGCACTGCCATCACGTCCAGTCCGTTGGTGGGTTCGTCCAGCAACAGGTTGCGCGGTCTGTGCACCAGCGCGCGGGCCAGCGCGGTCTTGAGCTTCTGACCCTGCGAAAAACCTTTCGCCAGGCGGTCGGCGAACGGTTGCATCTCCAGCATCTCGATGAGCTCGGCGGCGCGGGCGCCACGATCGGCGCGCGAAAGACCATGCAGCTCACCGAAATACGTGATGTTCTCGCGTGCGGTCAGGTTGTTGTAGACCCCGGCGCCATGCGACAACACGCCGATGGAACGCCGCGCCGCGAGCGGGTCGGCCGTCACGCTGGCTCCATCGATGAAGGCGTCGCCCTGGTCCGGCTTCAGCACCGTATACAACATGCGCAGCGTGGTCGACTTGCCGGCGCCGTTCGGGCCTAACAACCCGGTGATCTGCCCGTCGCGAGCGGAAAAACTCACGCCGCGTACCGCCTCCACCTTGCCGAAAGACTTGAACAGGCCGCGGGCTTCTAACATGGCTTCACGGCGCGGGCCCCGCCAATGTGATGAAAAACGGCATGGGCTTGAGCCGGTCGGTGCAGCTCGAGTCGAGTCCGCGCGCGGTGCCCGCCATCACGAAGTTGGCGATGATGCGGTCCACGCAGGGCGCGCCCAACTGGCCGTGCCCGTGGCCCGCGACGATGACGTGTTTGCTGTCCGCGAATGCGCGTTGCGCCAGCGCGGCGTACTTGGGAGGGGTCACGGGATCATCTGCGCCCGACAGCAGCAGGGCGGCCGCGTCACTCTTGAAGGAAGCGTGAAGGTCTTCGTCCACCACGCCCTTTGGCCAATCCTTGCAGGCTTCGATGAGCTGCTGCACCTGCTCGGCGCCCATGTGCGTGGCGTTGAGCGCCGCCAGGTCGAGCGTTGTGGGATCGATGAGCGGCGCGTCTTCGCTGCAGGCCACGCTGTTGTGCATGCCATAGGCGAACGATGCCACGAGCGAATTCGCAAACACGCGAAACTGACTGGCGAGTGGTGTGAAGTTGCCTTCGTGCGTGGCCAGATGCAGCGACAGCGGCAACAACGCCGCCTGATCATCGTTGTAGCTCGCGAATCGCAGGACGGCGGACAAGTGCCGCGAGGTGAACGCGAAGTTGATGGGCCGTCCGGTGGCGGCGTCGCTCACCATGGTCTTTTCAGGCGTTGCCGTGAGCCGCGCTCGCAGCATGCGATAGTCGGCCGCGGGATCCGCGAAGGCCTTGGCGCAGGCCGTGTCGCCCGAGCAGCGTTTCAGGATGCGTTCGAGTGCGTGCTCCGCGTCGATGGCGATGGCGGGGCCGAGCACCACTTCCGGATTCACGACGCCGTCGAGGATCACCGTGCGCGTGGATTTTGGATAACGGCGCGCATAGTGCTGCGCCACCCGCGTGCCGTAGGAATTTCCATAGAGATTGATGCGCGCATATCCGAGCTTCTCGCGAACCAGCTCCAGGTCACCCACCGCAACGCTGGTGGTGTACAGGCGCAGATCCGCTTTTGCGGACAAATCATCGCGGCACTTGATGTTCGCGGGTCCGACTTCGATTTCGTCGATGCGCTCGAAGACATTCATTTCGCCGTAGTCGCAGTCGAGCCGATGCGAACGGCCCGTGCCGCGCTGATCCACGAGAATGATGTCGCGGTCGCGGCGTACGCGTTCGAATGGACCCGACGAGGAGGTGTAAAGGTCCACGGCCGAGGTGCCGGGACCGCCCGCAATGAGGAACAGCGGATCGGGCTTCTTGTTGAGACTGATGGCCGGCACAAGCGCGACGAACAGTTCGATGGTTCGGCCTTTCGGCTTATCGGGGTCTTCCGCAACAGTGATGCTGGCGCACTCGGCGGACAGCGCCAGCATGCGCGCCGGATGTTCGAGGCGGCACGGTTTGAGCGGCAGCGACGCCGCCGCGTCCGTGGCATCGGCCGTCACGGCGAAGCCCAATAATGCTGCCAACACGCAAAGTCGCATCATGCGGCGCGCAGGATACACGAGCCCTGCGTGTGCGCCGCCAACCCAAACAAAAGGGCGTGACCCACGGTTGAGTCACGCCCTGCATCGCTTCGAAACTTATCGGCGTGGCTTATCCACGATCCTGGGCGTCGTGCTTCTGGCGATAGATGCGGCGCGACTGCTGGTTCGCTTCGTGCTGCAGGTGGGCGCGCTCGCGTGCCGTCACCACACCGTCGGACTTCGCGCGCGCTTCAGCGCGGCGCAGGTGCACCTGGCCCGCGGCGAGGCGGCGCGTCTCGGCACGAGTCAGCTCACCATTCACCACCCCGTTGTGGATGCGGCCGGCCTGGTTGGCTTCGCGGCGATCGAGCCGCGGCGTGCCCGCGGAAACGTTGCCGGCCATCACCATCGAGAGGGCCAGACCAATACCGGCCAAAAGGGTCGACTTCTTCATGTTCATCTCCTGTGAAAAGAATTCGGTGCTGTTGGCAATACAACGGCCGTCCGCGGGTGGCGTTGACACCACGGTCGAGCTAACATCCGCGGCCTTAACTCTTTGATCCGGCGGCAATTCCGTGGGTTCTGCAGGCGTTTTTGACGTAATCATCGTGGGCGGCGGACACGCGGGCACCGAAGCTGCGCTTGCGGCCGCCCGCATGGGCGCGCGCACCTTGCTGCTGACTCAGTCGATCGAGACGCTGGGTCAGATGAGCTGCAATCCAGCTATCGGGGGTATCGGCAAGGGGCACCTGGTCAAGGAGATCGACGCGATGGGGGGCGTCATGGCGCGCGGCGCCGATGCGGCGGCAATCCAGTCGCGCACGCTCAACGCCAGCAAGGGTCCGGCCGTGCGCGCCACGCGCGTGCAGGCCGATCGCGCGCTCTACAAGGCGTTCATCCGCCGCGCGCTCGAGAATCAGCCGAACCTCACGCTCTTCCAGCAGGAGTGCGGCGATCTCATCGTGGAGAATGGCGTGGCGCGTGGCGTAGTCACGGTCACCGGTATCGAATTTCGCGCGGCCGCGGTGGTGCTCACGGTGGGCACCTTTCTCGGTGGGCGCATTCACGTGGGCCTCGACAATTATTCGGGCGGCCGCGCCGGCGATCCGCCGTCCAACAAGCTGGCCGAACGGTTGCGCGCGTTGCCCTTCCGCACGGCGCGGCTCAAGACCGGCACGCCGCCTCGAATCGACGGCCGCACCATCGACTATTCGGATTTGACCGAGCAACACTCCGACGAGCCGCATCCGGTGTTCAGCTATCTGGGGCGACAGAGCGATCATCCCGCGCAGTTGCCCTGCCACATCACGGCCACCACAGAGCGCACGCACGAGATCATCCGCGCGGCGACGGATCGTTCGCCGATGTTCACCGGCAAGATCGAAGGCGTCGGCCCTCGCTACTGCCCGAGCGTCGAAGACAAGGTAGTCAGGTTTGCCGACAAGACCTCGCACCAGATATTCATCGAGCCCGAAGGGCTGAACACACACGAGGTGTATCCGAACGGCATCTCGACCAGCCTGCCGTATGACGTGCAGTTCGAGTTCGTGCGGACCATCAAAGGCTTCGAGAATGCGCACATCACGCGTCCGGGCTATGCCATCGAATACGATTTCTTCGATCCTCGCGATCTGAAACCGTCGCTCGAAACGAAAACGCTCGTGGGCCTCTTTTTCGCGGGCCAGATCAATGGCACCACGGGTTATGAAGAAGCCGCGGCGCAGGGTCTCATCGCAGGCATCAACGCCGCGCGCGCGGCAGCCGGCAAGGACGCGTTTATCCCGAAGCGCAGCGAGAGCTACGTCGGCGTGCTCATCGACGATCTGGTGACGCGCGGCACGCGAGAGCCGTACCGCATGTTCACCAGCCGCGCCGAACATCGTCTGCTGCTGCGCGAAGACAATGCCGATCTGCGCCTCACGCCCGCTGGACGCGAGCTCGGCCTCATCGACGATGCACGCTTCCGCTTCTTCGAAGCCAAGCGCGATGGCAGCGCGCGCGAGCTTGCGCGCTTCGAGAGCACTCGAATCAAGGCCGCGGACATTCCGGTGGAATGGGCCACCCGGGTTCTCGGCGAAACCACGACGCGAGATGCGCTGTCCGCGTTCGATCTGCTGCGCCGGCCGGAAGTGTCGTACGAGAACGTGGTCGAGCTCATCGGCCCGATGGAAGCGGCGGATGACGATCGCCTCGCCGCGCAGATCCGCGTGCAGCTCGAAGTGGCCGCGAAATACTCCGGCTACATCGAACGCCAGGAAGAAGAGATCGCGCGTCATAGGCGCAACGAGGAGACGCGGCTGCCCGCGGATCTCGACTACGCGCGCGTCTCGGGTCTTTCCAACGAAGTGCGGCAGAAGCTCGAGCAGATTCGTCCGGCTACGGTCGGCCAGGCTGCGCGCGTCGCCGGCGTGACACCCGCGGCGGTTTCCATCCTGCTGGTCCATCTCAAGAAGTCGCGCGCGGCCTGATGGGCGGAACTCTTTCGCGCCGCCGCGTATTACTCGCTCCGCTCGCAGCACTGGCGATAACCGCCTGCGGCAAGAACGGTAATGAAGCACCCGGCAAACGCTCCGCCATCCTGTTGCGCGGCAATGGTCCGGATCCGGATTCGCTCGATCCGCACAAGGCGCGGTCCACCGAAGCCATGGTGGTATTGCGCGATCTGTTCGAAGGCCTCACGCGGCTCGACCAGAACGCCGTCACCATTCCTGCGGCGGCCGAGAGCTGGACGAGAAGCGACGACGGCCTCATTTACACCTTCAAGCTGCGCGCGAATCTGCGCTGGTCCAATGGCGAGCCCGTGGTCGCCGAGGATTTCGCCGCGGGCCTCCGAAGGCTCGTGGATCCGCTCACGGCTTCGCAGTACGCGGAGGTCATCGACGTCATCCTCAATGCGCCGGACATCGTCGCGGGCAGGAAGCCGGTGAAGACGCTCGGGGTTGCGGCGCCCGACGCGCAGACCGTGGTCATCACGCTCGCGAGTCCCGCGCCCTATCTACCGGGACTCATGGCGCATCCGTCGACCGCGCCCTTACACCGCCCAACCCTGGCCCAGTTCGGCGAACGATTCGCGCGCCCGGGCGACCAGGTGTCGAACGGCGCGTTCGTGCTCGAGGAGTGGCTGCAGGGCAGCTACATCCGCGTCGGGCGGAACACGCACTACTGGGGCAATGCGGCCAACAAGATCGACGGGGTGAAGTTTCTGCAACTCGCGGACGAAAACGCCGAGCTGCGCGCCTATCGAGCCGGGGAACTTCATTGCACCTACGTGCTGCCGCGCGGGCAGTTCGACTGGATCAAGGAGAACCTGGCGGCGGAACTGCACGTGACGCCGCAGCTCAGCACCTACTACTACGGCTTCAATCTCGATCGCGCGTTATTCGCGAACCCGAAACTGCGCCAGGCACTGTCGATGGCGATCGATCGCGAGCGTCTGGCCAATTCCGTGCTGCGCATGGGTGAGTTGCCGGCGTATGGATGGGTACCGCCCGGCATGTACAACTACACCGCGCAGGCCTTCGACTACGCCACCACACCACACGCACAACGCATCGAGACCGCGCGCAAGCTGCTGGCGGAGGCCGGATTCACGCGCGAAAAGCCGCTGCGTTTCGAGCTGCGCTACAACACCGGCGAAGTGCACACCAAGGTGGCCGTGGCCGTAGCGTCGATGTGGAAGGAAGCGCTCGGGGTGGAGGCGCAGCTGGCGGCCGTGGAATTCAAGTCACTATTCGATGACATCGACCGCCGCAACATCGACATGTATCGATTGTCCTGGGTCGGTGACTACAACGATCCCTACACCTTCCTGCAGTACTTCAAGTCCGGCTTCGGCATCAATCTGCCGCATTACTCGAGCGCCGCCTATGACACGCTGCTCGCCGAGGCCTCACGGCAGACGGATCCTGAAAGCCGTCGCACGCTGCTCGAACAGGCTGAGCGCGCCATGCTCGCGGATCATCCGATGATTCCGCTCTACTACTACGTGAACAAACACCTGGTGAAGCCCTCGCTGCGCGGCTGGTACGACAACGTCATGAACGTGGTCTATTCCCAGGATCTCGAGCTCGCATTTCCGTAGGTGTCGGGCGTTGTCCGACAAGCCGATTGGGGCCTGTCCATGCCCGGATGCGTCCTGGCACCGACATTCAACAGCAACACGTTTTAGAGACTATCGCTGCACCCCGGCACCTATTGACGGCCGCGGGAACAGGAGCGGTCGTGAGAAACACAGCAGTCAGTCAGGGTTTTGGGTCCGCCAACTACGGCCCTACGCAGTTTCAGGACGACGTCGATGTAGCCGAATGTGCACTCGACGAACAACTGGAACAACTTCAGCGCCACTACGCCACGGCCAGCCGCGCGGTATCCCGCGCATGCTTCGAAATCGACTTGCTGGAGAAGCGCGAGGACGTTCCCGAATCGCTGCTTGCGCAGGCGAAGCGGCAGCGCGCGGCAGCGGAAACCCGCTGCGCGCGGCTGCTCACCGCAATCGAAACCCTCGAAGACCGCCTGGAGAACGCGTGATGCGCCGCCAGATCGACGACTACCGCCGGGCGCTCTGCGCCGCGATCCAGGCGCGCATTTCGACGTCCAGCACCGACAGGGGCAGTGCTCCCATTCCGAGAAGCTGGTCATGGAAAGCCCGGACATCGAAGCGCGCTCCGAGCGCCTTCTCGGCTTCGGCGCGCAGTGCCTGGATTCTGAGCTGACCTAACTTGTACGCCAGGGCCTGGCCGGGCCAGGAAATGTAGCGGTCGACCTCGTTTTCGATGTCCTGCAGGCTCTTGCCAGTGTTTTGCTGAAAGAAGTAGATGGCCTGTTCGCGCGTCCACTTGAACTGGTGCATTCCGGTGTCGACCACGAGACGCACCGCGCGCCACATGTCGTAGTTGAGCTGGCCGAACTTCGAGAACTCGTCCTTGTAGAGCCCGAGCTCATAACCGAGGTTCTCGGAATACAACGCCCAACCCTCGACGAACGCGGTGTAGCTCGCATTGCGGCGGAATTCCGGCAGCCCGGTCAGTTCATACGAAAGGGCGATCTGCAGGTGATGTCCAGGCATGGCCTCGTGGGCCGTCAGCGCCTCGATTTCCCAGATGGGGCGCGACTCGGGCTTGTACAGATTCACGTAGTAATTGCCCTGCCGCGTACCGTCGAGTGACGGTGGCTGGTCATACGCCGTGGTGGTCGTGGGCGCGCTGGCCGCCGGAATTGCGCGAATTCCAAAACCCGTCTTGGGCAGGCGGCCAAACAACTTGGGCAGCTGCGGCTCGATGGCGCGCGCGGTCTTCTCGTATGCCGCCATGAGCTCTTCGGGCGTCTTGTAGAAGAACCGCGGATCGTTGCGGAGGAACGAGAGGAATTGATCGAGTGTGCCCAGGAAGTTGATGCCTTCGAGCGTCTTTTCCATCTCCGCGCGAATGCGCTTCACTTCATCGAGGCCGATGTTGTGGATGCGCGTCGCATCGGGATTGTCGATGGTCGTGAAGTGACGCATGCGATTGCGGTAGTACTCGATACCATCCGGCGTGCTGCTGGCGCCCACGGTGTCGCGCGACTTCGGTAGATAGACATCGCGGAAGAAGGCGTCGAAGCGCTGGAAGGCCGGTACCGCCACGGTCTGCACAGCGGCGCGGCCCGCGGCGATGAGCCGGTCCTTGTTCGCGGCGTCGATGCCCGCGGGAATCTTCTTGAACGGGGCGAAGAACGCGCTGGCTTCCGGATCGGTCACGAGCTGCGGTTTGATCTGCTCGAGCACTTTCTGGATCGTGACGCGCGGCTGAGTACGTCCTTCGAGCGCGCACTGGCCCAACGTGGCAATCCACTGGTCGATGTAAAGGCCGGTGCCGTTGAGGCGTGCAATCCAGTCGTCGTAGTCCTTGACCGTCTTGAACGGCAACACTTCGGTGAGTTCGGCCAGCAGCTGAGGCCCGTCGAAAGTGCGTACGGCGTAGCAGTAGGGCTTGTAACCCGCCTCGCTCAGGCTGGCCTTGATCTGGCGCTCGAACAGGTCGTAATTGAGCTGGTCGGGCTTGGGGAGTTTTTCGCGCTTGATCTTGCGCAGTGCGGCCATGCGCGCGAACGCGCGTTGGCTGCGCTTGGCGATTGCCTCCGCGGACATGTCGGTCAGTTGGTCGTTGAAGCGGGGGTCACCGAAACCTGTTGCGGAGATGGGGTCGTCGGCCAGGTCCTCCTGCCAGCTGGTTTCAAACAGCTTCAGCAGCGGCGCGTTGGCAGCCTTCTTGGCGGCGAGTGCGGCATCGACGGAGAGCAACCCCACGAGGGGGACCAGCAAGGCAACTATTTTTCGGCGCATGGCGCCGATTTTCAGCTACCAAGGCGCTGAGCGGCAAGGGGCTCGCTGCGTACATGACCCATTGCGGGACGAAACTTCAGCAATTGCACGTGGTCCACATGGGTGTCGCAGGAAACCAGCTTCACATTGGCGTCGGCGAGAAAGGCGGACAGGAAACTCTGTATCCCGTCGAATCGCTCGCGCGCCCCCGGCAGGTCCTGAACCTGCCCTACGACTTTCGCCTGCCAGTGTTGGGCTCGAGGCTCGCTCTTGCGCAGCTCGACGAAGCATCGATCCAGCAACAACAGGTCGGTGGACAGCGTGGTGTCGGTGAGATTGGGGTCCTGCACGCGGCCCGGTGGCGCTACGCGCAGGTGAATCAGCGCACCGGATTCGAGCACCGCGTCGTACAGACATAACGCGAACGTGGATTCGAGCCGCGCAACCAGCACGACATCGCTGCTTACGACGTCGAAATGATCGGGCTCGACTCTGATTTCCGGAACGGGGGCTTCTGACACGGCGACCTGAATACTAAGACAGTTATCCCCATCAAAGCGCGCCACAGCTTCTCGCGGCTGGGGTCTCGCTGGCTTCCCTCAAAGTGCGCCGATCATCGCAGAGTCGGCGCCGCAATCCCATGTCGCAGGGCAGCTACGTGCGGAAAAGGCGACCCCAAGCGTATGATCCCCTGGCCATCGAGCGCGTTTGCACGTCAGGGGGAGAACAGAATGGAAAGCGGTTTGTTTGCGGTGATCCTCGTCGTCGCCGCGATCGTCGTCATTACATGGATGACCCTGAAGATTGTGCCTCAGGGTTACGAGTACACCAGAGAGCGACTCGGCAAGTTCACCGGCACCATGCCGCCAGGCGCGAACTGGCTCATACCCTTCATCGACCAGGTCGGGCAAAAGATCAACATGATGGAGCAGGTGCTCGACGTCCCCCGACAGGAAGTCATCACCAAGGACAACGCCATGGTGGCCATCGATGCGGTGGTGTTCTTCCAGGTGCTCGACTCGCCGAAGGCAGCCTATGAAGTCTCCAATCTGCGCTTGTCCATGGTGAACCTCACGATGACGAATATCCGCACCGTAGTTGGCTCCATGGACCTCGACGAAACACTGTCCAAGCGCGACGAAATCAATCACCGGCTGCTCAAGGTGGTCGACGACGCGACCACTCCCTGGGGTGTGAAGTGCACGCGCATCGAAATCAAGGACATCACGCCGCCCGCCAATCTCATTGAGGCCATGGGTCGCCAGATGAAGGCCGAGCGCGAAAAGCGCGCCAACATTCTCGATGCTGAAGGCTTCCGCCAAGCGGCCATCCTCAAGGCCGAAGGTGAGAAGCAGGCCGTGGTGCTCGCTGCTGAGGGCAACAAGGAAGCAGCATTCCGCGAAGCCGAAGCCCGCGAGCGCCTTGCGCAAGCCGAAGCGCGTGCCACAGCCATGGTGTCGCAGGCCATCGCGCAGGGTGATGTGCAGGCCATCAACTACTTCGTGGCGCAGAAATATGTCGAAGCGCTGAAGGAATTTGCGACCTCACCAAACCAGAAAGTGTTCATGATGCCGATGGAATCCGCCGGCTTGTTAGGTGCGCTGGGCGGAATCGCCGAGCTGGCCAAGGACGCCATGCAACGTCAGCCGAGCAGTCTGCCTCCCGGCTCGCCAGGCGCCGCGCGCACTGCTCCGCGAGCGCCGCAGCCATGAGCTACTTTCTGACAAATATGGTCTGGTGGCACTGGATTGTGTTCGCGCTGGTTCTCGCGGCACTGGAGACGCTCATCCCGGGCGCGGTGGCCATCTGGTTCGCGGCTGCGGCCGCGGTCATCGGACTGCTGCTCGTCGTCATCCCGATTCCGTGGCAGTACCAGTTCATCGGTTTCGCGGTGCTCGGGTTCGCCGCGATGATGTGGTACCTCAACTATCGCAAACGGTATCCCGACGCAGTCGAACAGCCCAACCTCAACCAGCGTGGGCAGCAATACGTGGGAACCGAGCTAGTGCTCATCGAAGCCATCGAGCAGGGTTCAGGGAAGGCGAAGCTTGGTGATGGCGTGTGGAAAGTTTCCG
Source organism: Steroidobacteraceae bacterium (assembly GCA_035760205.1). GTDB lineage: Bacteria > Pseudomonadota > Gammaproteobacteria > Steroidobacterales > Steroidobacteraceae > CADEED01. The sequence goes on from DASTTJ010000277.1 coordinate 12,230, forward strand.
GCCCGGAGCTGCCTGCTGGCTCGCGCGTGCGCGTCACGGGCGCCAATGGCACGATCCTAACGGTCATTCCCGTCTGAGTTTCACGATACGGAGGTCGCGATGCTTTCCGTGCAGCAACTGCTGGACCACAAACCCAGGGCTATCTACTCCGTAGGGCCCACCGAGCCCGTGCTCGCCGCCATCAAGAAGATGGCCGAGCACCACATCGGCGCGCTGCTGGTGATGTCCGGCGACAAGCTGGTCGGCATCGTCTCCGAGCGGGACTACGCGCGCAAAGTCGTGTTGTTAGGCCGGTCGTCCGAAGAAACGCGCGTCGAAGCCATCATGACATCCAAGGTGGTGTCCGTTACGGCCAAGCAGGATGCGCACGACTGCATGCGGCTCATGACCGACATGCGCATCCGTCATCTTCCGGTGGTTTCCGGCGATCAAGTGCTGGGCGTGTTGTCCATCGGCGACCTGGTGCGCGCAGTCATCGAAGAGCAGGAACGCACGATTGCGGACCTCGAGAGCTATATCCGCAGCTGAAGAAGCTCATTCATTGACCGATCAGGGTTTTGCCGTTCATGCGGCCGTCTTTGGCCGCGAAGAAATGCGCGCGATCTCCGACTCGATCGCGGCAGCCAAACTGCGGCGTTCGCGCGCAGGCACACGTCATATTCTGGGTTGCGAAGCCGTCGCTCGGATCGCCAATGACCATCGCATGATCGAAATCGCGAGTCGCTGGCTGGGCGCGGCCGCGATTCCCTTCAAAGCCACGCTCTTCGACAAGTCCCCCGGTGCGAACTGGTTAGTCGCCTGGCACCAGGACACGGCGCTGCCGATGGAGTCTCGTCGTGAGGCCGATGGCTGGGGGCCGTGGTCAGAGAAATATGGCGTGACCTATGCACACGCTCCCGCGCGGGCGCTCGCAAATATAGTGGCGGTTCGCGTACATCTCGACAATTCGGCAGCCGATAACGGCCCTCTGCGCGTGCTTCCCGGAACTCAAGCGCAAGGTGTCCTGAGCGACGCGCAAGTTTCCGAGCTTGCGAAGCGCATTGCCGCCGTGGACTGCCATGTCGAAGCGGGCGGCATCGTGGTGATGCGGCCGCTCATCATTCACGCATCTTCGAAAATTGCGGCGCCGGTACCGCGCCGGGTAGTTCACTTCGAATATGCGGCGTCGCTAACGCCCGAGCCAGGGCTGCACCTGCGCGTGGCGTAGCCGGACGCCCTACTTCCGCCAGAAGTGCGCGGTGAACAGCACCACGACGGCGAAAACTTCCAGACGGCCGACGAGCATGGCGACGCTGCAAATCCAGGTCTGTACGTCGCTCAGCACTGAAAAATTCCCCGCGGGCCCGATCTTGTTCAGCGCCGGGCCCATGTTGTTGACGGAGGCGACTATCGCCGAGAACGAAGACACGAGATCGAGATCGGTCGCAAGCATGGCGAACGTCAGCACCACGATCGTGATGAAGTACAGGAAGATGAATGCCAGTACCGAATACGCGATGCGATCCGGAATGGCGTGGCCGGCGATCCGAATGGGCATCACCGCGCTCGGATGCACCAGTAGTTTGAGCTCGCGGCGCGCGTGCCGCACCAGCAGCAACGTGCGAAACATCTTGATGCCGCCTCCCGTCGAGCCGGTGCTGCAGGTGATGCAGCTCAGGAAGATCAGCCAGACAGGCATGAAGGCCGGCCATAGTTCGTAGTTTTCGGTGACAAAGCCGGCCGTCGTGCCGATCGATATCACGCTGAAAGCGCCGTGCCGCAGAGCCGTGCCGAGCTCGGGATACACGCCGATTGCCCAGAGTGGAATCGTCACCAGCACGATCGATGCACCCAGCGTGATCATCACGGCCTTGGCTTCCGAATCGGATGCGTATGGCCGCAGCGACATCGAACGAAATGCGAGGAAATGGCGGGAAAAGTTGCACGCCGCGACCAACATGATGACGATCAGTACAAACTCGATCCCGGGAGAATCGAACGACCCGACACTGGCGTCGCGCGTCGAGAATCCACCGAGCGAAATAGCCGAAAACCCGTGGCAAATGGCATCGAACCAGCTCATGCCGGCGACGTTCAGCGCGATGACGCCCAGCACGGTCACTGCCAGGTAGGTGAACCACAGGGCCTTGGCGGTCTCGGTGATGCGCGGGGTGAGCTTCTCGTCTTTGACCGGCCCCGGCATCGACGCCTTGTACAGCTGCATGCCGCCGACGCCTAACAAGGGCAACACGGCGAGCGCGAGCACGATGATGCCGATACCACCGATCCAGTGCATGGTATGGCGCCAGATATTTAACGACTGGGGCAGCCCTTCGAGCCCGTTGAGCACAGTCGCACCCGTGGTGGTCAGGCCGGATACCGCTTCGAAGTAGGCATCGGTGACACTCAGGTCCGGCAGCACGAATATCAACGGGAGCATCGCAGACACCGACATGAGCACCCATGACAGCGTGACGAGCAGGAATCCGTCGCGCGGTTTCAACTCGCGGCGGAAGCGTCGCGTGGCGGCCGCCAGGGCGAGGCCGAACGCGGAGTTGATCCCCCCGGCGGCGAGGAACTTGAGTGCGGTACCGTCCCCGACGCCCAGCGACCAGGTGATGGGCAACAGGTAGAGAAGGCCGAAGAAGGCCATCATGAGCCCGAGGACGTGCGCGACGGCTAACAAAGCTTACGTCCCGGGGCCGATCAACGACCGCCGGGTCCGGAGAACAGGCGTTCCACCTGCTCGACGTGCCGCCGGTCGGAAAGAAATACGATCACGTGATCATCGTTGTGAATCATGGTGTCGTGATGCGCGATGATCACCGCATCGCCGCGCACCACCGCGCCGATGGCCGCGCCTTCAGGCAGGGGAATCTCGTCGACCTTGCGGCCAATGACGCGAGAGGTCTTGTCGGTGCCGTGCACCACGGCTTCGAGCGCTTCGGCGGCGCCGCGGCGCAGAGAATGCACTCGCACCACGTCGCCGCGCCGCACGTGCGCGAGCAGCGAACCGATGGTGATGGTCTGCGGAGAAATGGCGATGTCGATGCTGCCGCTCTCCATGAGATCGGCGTATGACGGCTTGTTGATGAGCGCCATCACTTTCCGGGCACCCAGGCGCTTGGCCAACATGGCCGAGAGAATGTTGGCTTCTTCGGAATTCGTCAGCGATGCGAACACGTCGCAGCTGTCGATGTTCTCCTCGATCAGCAGTTCTTCGTCGGCGGCGTCACCATTGAGCACGATGGTGTTGAGCAGCAGCTCGGAGATGCGCCGTGCGCGCTTCGGATCGCGCTCGATGAGCTTCACGTGGTGCTGATCTTCGAGCTTGCGCGCCAGCGACAGGCCGATGTTGCCGCCGCCGGCGATCACCACGCGCCGTGCCGGGGCTTCTTCCTTGCGGATCTCGCCCATGAACTTGCGGATGTCGTCGCGCGCCGCGATGAAGAACACTTCGTCGCCTTCCTCGATGACGGTGTCGCCGTCGGGGATGATGCTGCGGCCGGCCCGGTACACCGCCACCACTCGCGCTTCGGTGTTGGGATGATGTTCCTTGAGCGCGCGCAGCTTCTGGCTGACTAACAAGCCACCTTTGCGCGCGCGGATACCCACGAGCCGCACGCGGCCGTCGGCGAAGTCCAGCACCTGCAGCGCGCCCGGAAACTTGATGAGCTCGCCGATGTATTCCGTGACCAGCTGTTCGGGGCTGATCCACACGTCCACCGACAGCGCCTCGTCGGCGAACAATTTAGGATGACGCGTGTATTCGGACGAGCGGATGCGCGCGATCTTCGTGCGGGTGCGGTACAGGGTGTACGCCACCTCGCAGGCCATCATGTTGACCTCGTCGCTCGAGGTCAGCGCCACCACGATGTCGGCGGACGCGCAGCCGGCGGCCTCCAGCACCGACGGATAGGCTGCGTTGCCGGCGACCGTGCGGATGTCGAGGCGATCCTGCAGATCGCGCAGGACTTCTTCGTTGGTATCGACGACCGTGACTTCATTGGCCTCTTCGCGCGACAGGTGGTATGCCGCTGTGCGCCCGACTTGGCCGGCGCCGAGTATCACGATCTTCATGGGGGCGATATTGTACGGCCCGCCACCCGACTTGGTTGAGAAAACCCGCTTGAATACATCGAATCCGAACGAGCCAGCGCCGCGCGAGTTCCGCGTGCGCTACAGCACCGGCGAGCCGACGCGTTCCGACCAGCCGCTCAACAACACCTATGGACTCACGGGCGAAGGCAAGCTGGTCGTCGACGGCGATGCGCTGATCTTCGAGGGCAAACGTAACGGCTTTTCCCTGGGCGGGCCGCCGCGCATCGCGCTCGCCGACGTCGCCAACGTCGACTACAACGCCGCCAGCAGCGCGCTCCTGCTTCGTACGCGCGATGGCCGCCATTACGTGATCGTCTGGCTCGCGTCGCGCGAAGACGCCGAAGCCCTATGGGCCATGCTCCCGCAGGAAAAGACGCCCGAATTCCTGGCGGACCAGGCCGCGCACGTGCGATTCGGAAAGGCCATGTCCGTGCTCGGCGAGCGTTCGCTGGTCACCACCTCGATCATCGCCATCAACATCGCCGTCTTCATCGCCATGCTGCTCGCCGGCGCGGACGTGATGCGGCCCAGCTCGTCGTTGCTCATCCGTTTTGGTTCGAACTACCGCCCTCTCACCTGGACCGGCGAGGAGTGGCGGTTGCTCACCTCCGCCTTCCTGCATTTCGGAATCGTCCACATCGCCCTGAACATGTATGCGCTGTACCAGGGCGGCGGGCTGGTGGAGCGCTTGTTCGGCAGCGCGCGATTCGTGCTGATCTACCTGTTGTCGGCGCTGGCCGGCAGCGTCGTCAGCAGCTGGTGGCACCCGCTGGGCAATGGCGTTGGCGCCTCGGGCGCCATCTTCGGGGTGTTTGGCGCGCTGCTCGCCTTTCTCGCCGTGCGCCGGGCCGACATTCCGCCCACCATGTTGAAGAGCATCAGCAGCAGCACGCTGCTGTTCTGCCTGTATTCGCTGGTGATCGGCTGGGCACACCCGCTCATCGACAACGCCGCCCACATCGGCGGGTTGTTAGCCGGTATCGCTTCAGGCGTGATCCTGGCCCGACCTTTCACCCCGGAGGCCCGTGCTGCTCCGCAGCCCGCGAGGCTGCTCTTGGCGGCGCTCGCCATCGGTCTGCCGCTCGCGTGGCTGGCGCAACCGTTCATGGCGGAAGGCGGCAAACATTCCGCCAGCCTGCGGTTCGAGCGAGCGTTGTCCACCTTCGGGCGGGTAGAAGCGGAACTGGTGCGCCGGCAGACTGACCTGCTCACGTTTCCGCCTAACGTGCGCGTGAATCGGGTGGAGCTGGCCGGCAAGCTTCGTCGGGATGTGCTGGAGCCCTGGCGCGCCGCATCGCGTCCACTGCTGGAATCCACACCATTGCCACAGGACGGTTCGCCACTCGCCCGCAAGCATGAAGCCTTGCGCGACTACCTGCGGGCACGCGAGCGCGCCATAGAGCTGCAGGCGCTCGCCCTGGAAACGGGCGATCCGGCCGATCAGCAAGCTGCCGTCGCGGCGGATGCTCGAATTCGTGAAACCCTGGACCGATTCAACGCAAACGACGCTCCGCGAAACTAGCTTCAGAAATGGGGACACTCCCCATTTCTTAGCAAAAGGGGCCGCACCTGAACCGGGCGCCGAACTAAGCTGCGCCGGCGAGGTCGCAAACCTGTAGTAAGGAGGCGAAGACATGAAGCGTCGTGTGGGCCTGGGTCTAACGTTGGCGATGTGCGCAGCAGCAGAAGCCGCCGAGCCCGCGACGTCACCGGTCGTTCGCGAGGCGGTGCCGCCAGCCGCCACCGCCCCCGAAGCAAAACCCGTTCTCGCCAAGCCCCTGGATCTGCGCGTCGGCGACGTCCGCGGTTACATGATGCCAAGCGAATATCGCGCCGCGCTGGGCGCGCCCGACGCCGAGACAAACACAGTCGTAGTGGAAGCCAAGCGTGAGTTGCTGGCGGTGGACTACGAAAAGCAGATACCCATGGGTCCGTTGATGCCGCTGTGGTGGGGGCTCACCCACCCGACGCAGAGCTGGCGCATCCTGGTGCCGGATATCAATCGCCCGGACCCTGGGCCGCCGGACGTCGTCCCGCCACCCATCTTCCGCTGGGGCCCGTAAAAGGGGTCAGACCTCAGCGGTGCGCGTTGATGCTGTCGCGCAATTCCTGCGCGGCCTTGCGCGCAGCGATCGCGAAATCATCGCCCGAGCTCGCGTAGAGAATTGCACGTGAGGAGCTGATCACCAGCCCCGTGCCGGCCGCAGTTTTTCCCGCCGCCATCACCTTCGCCACATTGCCACCCTGCGCGCCGACCCCGGGCACCAGGAACGGCAGATCGCCCACACGCTTGCGGATGTCCGCGAGTTCTTCGGGATACGTGGCGCCCACCACCAGCATGCAGTTGTTAGCCGTGTTCCATTCCTTCGCCACCTGCTCGGCCACGTGCTGGAACAGCTTCTTGCCGCCCACGTCGAGATCCTGAAAATCCTTCGCACCCGGGTTGCTCGTGCGACATAAAATGATGACGCCCTTGTCGGCCTGCTTGAGGAACGGCTCCACCGAATCGCGCCCCAGGTAAGGATTCACCGTCACCGCGTCCGCGCCGTATCGTTCGAAAGCCTCGTGCGCGTACTGCTCCGCCGTGCTGCCGATGTCCCCGCGCTTCGAATCCAGGATCACCACCGCATTCGGGCAGGTCGACTTGATGTAGTCGATGGTGTGCTCGAGCTGGTTCTCCGCCGCGTGCGCGGCGTAGTGCGCAAACTGCGGCTTGTACGCGCACACCAGGTCGCGCGTGGCGTCGATGATGGCGCGGTTGAATTCGAAAATACCGCCGGGCACATCGCGGAACCTGTCCGGAAATCTCTTCGGCTCCGGGTCCAGGCCCACACACACCAGCGAGTTGGTCGCCTGCCACGCGCGGGCCAGCTTGTCCGAAAAGCTTTCCGTGGACATCACCGAACTACCTCGAGATATTCCAGCATCATGATCTTGACGCCCAGCGAAGTGAAGTTGACCTGGATGTTGGCCTGCGGCCCATGGCCTTCCACTTTCAGGATCACACCTTCACCAAACTTCTTGTGACGCACGCGCGCGCCCAGCCTCACGCCGGGCGCCAGCTCTTCAGTGGGCGGGCGGAAACGCCCCGCGGCCACGGGGCGCGAAATCTGGATGCGCGGCCGCACTTCTTCGATCAGATCTTCCGGTATCTCCG
>DASTTJ010000278.1:0-3629 GCA_035760205.1 Steroidobacteraceae bacterium
GCACGATGGAGCCCACCCGGTTGATGCCTTCCAATGCACGATCGAGCGCCTCCGGCGCATTCTTGAGGAAGTAGTCCACGTCTGCAGCCTCGTCGGTGTCCGCAGCCTTCCGGGCAGGAGCGGTCACCTCTTTCCCTGACAACGCATTGGCAGCCAGTGAACGATAGTCTGCCATCGCGTGCGGCACGTCGCGCAAGGCGTGGCGCACGAAGCGCACGCTGTCGGAAATGAATTGGACCGAGGTGTTGATTTCATGCGCCACGCCGGCGGCGATGCGGCCCACGGACTCGAGCTTCTGGCCCTGAGCAAGTTCGCGAACCATGCGGCGCGCCTCGGTCACATCGAGCATCAGGCCGCGCAGGAAACGCATGTCATGGGTCAATTCGCAGGACACCGTCCAGCGCAGCTCCAGCACGCGGTCGTCCGCGGTCACCACCGAGCACAGCGCTTCGAACGTTCCCGGCGTGCACTCGTCGAGCTGCGCACGCACGCCGGGCTCGCGCGAGCGCGGCAGCAGCACATCGAGGAAGCCCGGTTCTTTCCAGCGCGCTTCGGGGAAGCCAAGCATCTCTTGCGCCTGCGGCCCGATATAGGTGAAGCGGCCGTGCGCGAGGTCGAGCTCGAAGGGAATGGCGCGCGTGGTCTCGGCGATCAGCCGGTATTGCTCGCGGCTGCGCGCGAGCTCGCTTGTTCGCTCTTCCACGTGTTTGCCGATGGTTTCATTCGTCAGCGACAACGTGGCAGCGTGCATCGCGAATTGCTGCACCGTCGTCAGGCTCTGGCGCACAGCCACCAGCATGATCGCGGCGTCGGCGACTATCCACACGGCCTGGTCGAACACGCGCCACCAGGACGACGCGCCAATGACATAGCCATCGGGCAACAGCGCCAGTCGCACCAGGGGATGCGCGATGGCGATGGCCGTCGCCGTCAGCAGCACGCGCCAGTCGCGGTAGAACGCGAGGAACGCGAGCGATAGAAAAATATGGAACTGCGCTTCCACGTGCCCTTCGAGCAGCCACAGGAACAGCATCGACCAGCCGATCTGGCAGGCCGCGATGAAATGCCGAACCCAGAAAGCCTGCGGCGCCGCGCGCGCGAACAGCAGCGCAGGAACCGACAGCATGCTGCCGACGATCATCGTGAACAGGATGCGCGAATCGCCCGGCATCGAGGATTTCCAGGCTAGCGCCACGGCCACGATTCCCTGAATTGCGAAAACAACACGGAAAGTGCGATGCGTGCCAACGGTGAGAGCCGCCACGACCCCGTGACGCACTTCACGGGCCCGAGCCTCGCGCTGCGCTGTATCCAGTTCCATGACGGGGTTGCCTGCTTCTTCCTGGTGCTGACTCCGGTTCTCTCCGGGGGTTATCGGCCCATTACGGGGCGCCCTTTAGGCTATTTGCGCGGCGGACCCGGGAAAAATGCGTTCGTTTTCAAGACGTAGTCGGCATATTGAGGCCGACGATTGCCGATGTCCTTGTCCAGCAGGCGTACGCCGGAACCGCGCAGCAACAGGAAGGTCAGCAGCACTGGGCCGGGCAGGGACCACCAGCCGCCAGCCGAAACGGCGATGAGCCAGAAGCCCCACCAGATGCAGAACTCGCCGAAGTAGTTGGGGTGCCGGGTGTAACGCCAGAAACCGTAGTTCATCACGGCGCCGGAATTGGCCGGATGCCGCTTGAATCGTGCCAGCTGCCAGTCCCCGCCTGCCTCGAAGATGAAGCCGACCAGCCACAGGAGCATTCCCAGGTAGTCGAGGATGCCGAGCGGTGCGTTGCTCGCGAATACGCCAAGCAGGGGCAGGGAAACGATCCACGCCAGCAGCGCCTTCAGCCAGAACACAAGGTATAGGCTCTTGAAGGCGAAGTGCGGTTCGTTGCGCGCGCGAATGGCCAGGTAGCGAGGGTCTTCGCCTTTGCCGATGCTTCGTACGGTGATGTAGAAAGACAGGCGTGCTGCCCAGAACAGCACCAGCCACAACACGAATGCGAGCCGTGGCGCACGCGGATCGGTGCCCAGCGCGTAGATGACTCCGGCGGCGAAGAGCATCAGGCTCCACAAAGAATCGACGAGGGCGACGTTGCGCAACGGCAGCGACAACAGCCAAGTAAAGGTGGCCGCGATCAACAGTACCGGCAGGGCCGACAGCCACAGTTCGAAATTGAAAGCCGCGGTTGTCAGAGCAAGTCCTTGAGCCTGAACCACAACATAGCAAGCACCAGCGCCGGCCGGCGGAAGTAAGCGCCGCCCGGAAAGTCGCGATGCGGGATCTTCGCGAACACGTCGAATCGTCCGGCCACACCGGCCATGGCTTCGGCCACCAGTTTTCCCGCGATACCCGACAGAACCATGCCGTGGCCGGAGAAGCCCTGCAGAAAATATACGTTGGGCGCGAGGCGCCCGAAGTGCGGCGCGCGGTTTGGCGTGATGTCCACGTAGCCGCCCCAGGCGAACTCGATGTGCGGGTCGAGACGCGGAAAGACGCGCTTTATACGCGTCCGCAATACACGCGCGGAATCGAACGGATCGACGCCGGAGTAGCTGACGCGGCCACCGAACAGCAGCCGGTGATCCGCGGAGCGCCGGAAATAGTCGAGCACCCAGTTGATGTCCGCCACGGCCGCATTATTGGTAATCAGCGCACGTGCCCGTTCTTCACCCAGCACTTCGGTGGCGGCGATGTACGTACCGACGGACATGAGCTTGCGTGACAGCGCCGGTACCAGTGCGCCTAACAAGGCGTTGCCGGCGATCAGCAGGTAACGTGCGCGCACCGTGCCCGAATCGGTGTGCACCAGGTTGTCGGCGTCGGCACGGGAGGCGAGTGCAAGTTTCGTCACCCAGGAGTTCTCGAAGATGCGCGCGCCGGCGCGCGAAGCGGCCTTGCCGAGGCCCAGCGTGTATTTGTACGGCTGCAAATGGCCGCTGTTGGTGTCAATGATGCCGGTGGTGTAGCGGTCGCTGGGCACGATGCTGCGCAGCTCTTCGTGATCCACCAGCCGCACGCTGCGGTAGTTGTACTTCGTGTGCAGCGACTCGACTTCGGCGCGCAGTTCTTCGTCGTGGCGGGCTTTGACGCCAACGTGCATGTGCCCGGCCACATAGTCGCACTCGATGGAATGGCGCGCGATGAGCTCACGCTGCAGCTTCATGCCTTCGAGGGAGATGTCCCACATGAAGCGCGCGTCGGCCTCGCCGACCAGCTTCTCGAGCTTTTCCTGGCTGCTGGCATAACCAAAGATCGACTGGCCGCCACTGCGCCCGGATCCACCGAACCCCAGGTGTTTCGCTTCGAGCAATGCCACGGTGAAGCCGCGCTCGACGAGGTGCAGCGCGGCGGAGAGCCCTGAAATTCCACCTCCGACGATACACACGTCCGCGCGCGTCTCGCCGCGTAGTGGCTCGTGCGGCGGCGGCGGCGGAGTCGTCGCGTAGTAGAAATTCTGTTCGCCGGCGCGAGTCATTGCTTTTCCGAAAGGGTGCTACAGGGGTCCGAGGTAACGCGCGATTTCGAGGGGCGTGATGTGGGAGTTGAACTCCTGCATCTCGGCGCGTTTCACGGTGGAGTACAAGTGCACGAACTTGTCGCCGAAAGTCTCGCGCGCAAACCCGCTGGCGGCGAA
>DASTTJ010000279.1:0-3694 GCA_035760205.1 Steroidobacteraceae bacterium
CTGGCACGGGATCCTCCTGCCGAACGGCATGGACGGCGTGGGCGGACTCACGCAACCGCACATCCCGGTCGGCAAGACCTTCGTCTACGAGTTCGAGATGAAGAAATCCGGCACTTTCATGTACCACCCGCACGCCGACGAGATGGTGCAGATGGCGATGGGCATGATGGGCTTTCTCGTTGTGCACCCGCGCGACCCGAAGTTCATGCGCGTGGACCGTGACTTCGTGTTCCTCATCAACGCCTACGACATCGACCCGGGCAGCGCCACTCCTCGCGTCAATACGATGCTCGATTTCAACTTGTGGTCGTGGAACTCGCGCGTGTTCCCGGGCATCGATCCGTTCGTAGTGCGAAAAGGCGATCGCGTGCGCATCCGCTTCGGCAACCTGACCATGACCAACCACCCGATCCACATGCACGGCTACGACTTCGAAGTCACCTGCACCGACGGCGGCTGGGTGCCGAAGTCGGCGCGCTGGCCGGAAGTCACCGTGGACGTAGCCATCGGGCAGATGCGTGCCTTCGAATTCTTAGCGGACGTTCCGGGCGACTGGGCGATCCATTGCCACAAGTCGCACCACGTGATGAACGCCATGGGGCATAACGTGCCGACGATGATCGGCGTCGATCACCGCGGCGTCGCGCAAAAGATCATGCGGCTCGTTCCCGACTACATGGTGATGGGCGAGCGCGGCATGGCCGACATGGGCGAGATGGAGATGCCGCTGCCGGAGAACACGCTGCCGATGATGACCGGTACCGGCCCCTTCGGCCCGCTCGAGATGGGCGGCATGTTCTCGGTTGTCAAGGTGCGCGAGGGCCTCGCGAGGAACGACTACAAGGACCCAGGGTGGTACAAGCATCCGCCGGGAACAATTGCCTACCCGTGGGATGGACCGGAGCCCCGGAGCCATCGCTCCGACCATACGACCGACCACGGAGTCGAAGTGCAGGTAAGAAAGCCGCGAATGCGCGGCGTCCACTGATTGAAAAAAGGAGAAATGAAATGTCGCGTTTTGCAGTCCTGATTGCCGCCGTGCTTGTCGCGGTAAACGTCCTGGCGCAGCAGCCGGGCGGTCACGCCGGCCATCACCCCGTGGGGCTCGCCGATGGCGAGGTGCGCCGTGTGGACCTTGATGCGAAAAAGATCACGCTGCGCCACGGTCCGATCCAGAGCCTGGACATGCCACCGATGACCATGGTGTTTCAGGTCAAGGATCCGGCGATGCTCGAGCGGGTCAAGCCTGGCGACAAGGTGAAGTTCTCCGCCGAGAAGGTGGGCGGCGCCTACACTGTAACCTCGATCGAGAAGGCCCCGTAGCCAGGAGTGCGGATGCGACGAGCAATTCGGAGCGTGGGCGCTGGTGCGGCGAACGCATTGGCGGCGCTGGCGATTGCGCTTGCGCCTGCAGGTGCGAGCGCTACGGCCGATCATGCTGGGTCGGCAGCGCAGGTCGATGTACGCTTCCAGCGCGTGCTGGAGGAGATCGGGCGCGGACGCCTCGATGCCGCGCTCGCCGAGCTTGATGGGCTCCTGGCGCGCCATCCGAATTTCCGGCTTGCTCATCTCGTGCGGGGCGATCTGCTGCTCGCTCGCGCAAAGCCGATCGCGGGACTGGGCAACACCGGGCACGGCGGCAAGGCGGTGGTCGAGGATCTGCGCGCCGAGGCGCGCGCGCGGCTTCTCGGCATCGGCGACCGGCCTGGACCGGGTGCCATCCCGCGCCAGATCGTGCAGCTCGCTCCGTCCCAGAAAACCGCCGTCGTGGTCGACGCGAGCCGCTTTCGAGTATTCGTGGACCGCAACGACGGCGGCAGCCCCAGGCTGGCGGAGGACTTCTACACGACGCTCGGACGCAACGGCGTCGAGAAGGTCCGTGAGGGCGACCGCAAGACGCCGCTTGGCGCCTACCACGTCACCACCCACATCCCCGGAGCGAGCCTTCCCGATCTGTACGGTTGGGGCGCATTGCCGATCAACTACCCGAACGAATGGGACCGCCGCAACGGGAAGACGGGCTACGGCATCTGGTTGCACGGCGTGCCCTCGGACACCTACGCGCGCGCGCCTTGGTCGAGCGACGGCTGCGTGGCGCTCGCCAACCCGGATATGGCGCGCCTGGCGAGCTTCGTGCAGCCCGGCGTGACGCCGGTCGTCATCGCCGAGCGGGTGGAATGGGTGGACGCGCATCAGTGGCGTGCCGAGCAGGAGCGCTTCACGTCGCAGCTCGAGCAGTGGCGAAAGGACTGGGAGAGCCGCGACACCGAGCGCTACCTGGCGCACTACGCACGCGAATTCCGCGGGGACAGGGGCATGGACCGGGACGCGTGGGTGGCGCACAAGCGCCGCGTCAATGCGGCCAGATCCTGGATCGAGGTACGCCTCGATGATCTGAGTGTGCTTCACAGCCCCGGAGGGCGCGAGTTGATGCTCGCTTCCTTCGAGCAGCACTATCGGTCAAACGGCTTCGAGCAGCGCAGCCGCAAGCGCCAGTACTGGATCAGGGAAGATGGGCGCTGGAAGGTTGCCTACGAGGGTGCCCCATCCAGCGGGCGACTGCGCACGCCGGAGTCCTTTCCCAGTCAGGGCTTCGGGAAAGTGTCCCGGCGCGAGCAGTACGCCGGAGCCCTGCCCGTCGAGGAAGTGCGGCGCCGGCTGGATGCGGCGTCGCCGCCGCGGCGATGAGTCGTGCGGCGCGCTCCAAGGCTCCGGCATGCCGCCGATGACCATGGCCTTCCGCGTCTCCGAGCGTGCGCAACTGGAACGGATTCGCCCTGGCGACCGCGTCACGTTCCGCGTGAGGAGCGTAAATGGGGCATTCCATGCGGCCGCGTTCGAGATCGTCCGCTGAATGATGCGCGCGCTGCCGATCATCGCTTTCGACGGACGCGGCAGCCGCATCTTCGCCCAGCATTGACGCCAGGCCGGTCCCGGACCCGCACGCAATTTGTGGCAATGACGTTCGCACGATGTAAGATGCAAACGGGACATCGCCCAACACGCCCGCTCAGCCGGAATTCCTGACGAAAAGCGCCGCTTATAACTGGACAGACGCCACTGATGACAGATGCGCTTTCTTCCGAAGGTAACCAATTCCGGTGAGCGAACCGATACCGGCACATCGTGGCCGCGCCGGAAGACCGAGTATTCCATTTGCTGCCGCCCTCGGTTCGCAGCGCGAGGAGTTGTGGATCTTTTTTAGGCAATGGCTGAAGCGCCCCTTGTCCACGGCGGCGTTCTCACCCAGCAGCCGCTTCCTGAACCGACGCATGGTGCGGGCGCTTCCGCCAGGAACGCGGCGCGTAATCGAATTGGGAGCCGGCACTGGCGCACTCACGCGCGCCCTGATTGACCACGGCATCGACGTCCGCGATCTGCTGGCGATCGAGTTCAATTCGAACCTGTATCGCTTCCTGTCGCGGCGCTTCGAAGGCCTGACAGTCGTGCAGGGCGACGCCCGGGGGATGGATCACATGGCGGAGGTCGTATCGTTCGCGCGCAAGGCGCCGGTGCAGGCCGTGGTGAGTGGCCTCGGGCTGCTGTCGATGAGCCGCGAAGCGCAGCATTCGATCCTTGCCAGTGCCTTTGCGTTGATGCCGGAAGAGGGCGCGTTCGTCCAGTTCACCTACGGCCCGGTGACCCCGGTGGCCGGCGAGGTCATGCGCCGGCTGGGCCTGCGCGCGCGGCGACA
>DASTTJ010000280.1:0-3527 GCA_035760205.1 Steroidobacteraceae bacterium
CGATGTTGACGGTCTGCGTGGTCGCGTCGAGCCGGGTGCTGCCGCCGGTGATGGTCGTCATGGCGCCTGCCAGCGTGATCACGGCGACACCGCCAGTGAGGGCACCATTGGGAATCATGAATATGCTGGATTCGAATCCGCTCGGCAGAAAGGTGTTGGATCCGTCGATCTGCCCGCTGCCCGATTGGCTCAACGCGCCCTCACCGCCCAGCGCGTTCGAGTTGATGACGAACTGGCGCAGCGATCCCTGGCACGGGTAACTCGAGTTCGTCGCCGCGCAGTTCGTGGCGTCGCGAATGTTCACGACCGTATCGAAGTTGAATCCGAAGTCGATGCCGCTGATCGTCGAATTGCCCGCCGCGGGATCGGCGGATGTGATGGATTGCGGCACGCGGCCACCGGCGGTCAGCGTCGAGTAGTTCGACGCTCCAGGGTTCACATACGCATCGCTCGAACCCGGAGTTTCACCGCCGACGCGATTGGTGACGGCCACCGCAGTGCCCGTGGTGGCGTCGGTCCGAAACGATTGCACAGGAACGCAAGCAGTACACCCCGGGCCACCGGTGCGCGCCGACCTCACCGAGCCGTTGACCACGCGCACGCGCATTTCCGCCCCGGTGTTGCCCGATGAAAGCGAATAGAACCCGCTGGCATTGGTGAAGGTCGTGGCGACGAAGTTGCCATTGTCGACGCGATACAGCTCAACGCGGACATTCGCCAGCACGGTGCCGCCAGACGCCGCGAGCGTGCGTCCCGCGCCGCCACCATAGTCTTCGTCTTCGAATACGGTGCCGGTGAATGTGGCGGCCTGCGCCACGCCGCCCGCCAGCAGCATGACAATCAGCCACCTTTTTGATGGGCGCTGCAGAGAAAACATGGCTGGCAGTCTAAAGCCCGCGAGATCGGGCATTCCCTTAGTGGATCACAGTTTGGCGGCCGAAAAGGTGCATCGGCGCGCGGTTTTCGATGGCAGCGGCCAAACAAAAAGGCGCGAGGATTTTCACCCTCGCGCCTTCTGGATTGCCGGTTTGAACGGGGTCGAACTACTTCACGATTTCCAGCAGTTCCACATCGAACACCAGCGTGGACTGCGGCGGGATGGTCGGCGGCGAGCCGTTGGCGCCATAGGCGAGATTTGCCGGGCAGGTGAGCTGGGCCTTGCCGCCCACCTTCATGAGCTGCACGCCTTCGGTCCAGCAGGCGATGACGCCGTTCAACGGAAACGTCGCTGGTTCGCCGCGCGCGATCGAGCTGTCGAAAACCTTGCCGTCGATGAGGCGGCCTTCGTAGTGCACTTTTACCTGGTCGGTAGCGGCAGGCGACGCGCCCTTGCCTTCGGTGGTGTGCTTGATGAGCATGCCGCTCGTGGTCTTGGTGACGCCCTCTGCCTTCGAAGCCGTGTCGAGGAAAACGACGCCAGCCGCCGCGGCCTTTTCGGAAACCACCGCCATGCGAGCGCGCTGCAGTTCCTGCACTTTCGGAATGTATTCTTCGGGCTTGATTTCGCCCTTCACGCCGCCGACACCGTCGGACAGTCCCTTCTGAACCTGCGCGAGCTCTTCGGGCTTGAGGTCGAAGGTGGTGAGCGACTGGCTCATCAGCATGCCGAGCGCGTACAGCGTCTTTTGTTCTTCGGTCATGGGGGCTTGTTCCTTCGCCTTTGTTTTCGCCGCATCGGCGTTGCAGGCGAAAAGACTCAAGGTGCAGAAGATGGCCGCGAGGGCTGATAGCTTTTTCATAGGGCGCCGAGAATAACGCGCCCGAGGGCTTGCGGGCAGCTTTTTTGACGTTCAGGTCCGCTTCTCCCACACCTCGAAGGTCATTGCGCAGGCATGACGCTCGTCGGCCATGTGCGGTTCGCGTTCAGTGACTTCCCATTGCCCCATGTCCAGTGCCGGCCATAAGACATCACCTTCGGGACTGGCGTGCACCCGGGTCAGATGGATGCGCCCGGCGCGGGGGAGGAACAGGCGGAACAGGTCGGAGCCGCCGATGACCATGACTTCCGGCGCATCCCCAGCGGCCGCAAGCGCCGCCTCCAGGTTGTGCGCCACCTCGACGCCAGGAAACTGGTAGTTAGCATCGCGCGTGACGACGATGTTGCGCCTGCCGGGCAGCGGCTTGCCGATCGACGCGAAAGTCTTGCGCCCCATGATCATGGGTTTGCCCATGGTCAGGCGTTTGAACCGCTTGAGGTCTTCGGGAAGGTGCCAGGGCAAGGCATTGTCACGGCCAATGACGCCATTGTCTGCGACCGCCACGATGAGCGTGATCAGCGGGCTGCTCACACATAACCCTCGAGAGACCGCCGACGGAACCAGCCGGTGAAACTCAGACGTTCGCGCCGGGCCGGAAGCACCTCGTGTTCGAAGCGGTCCGACAGGAACACCACCAGCCTGCCGCCCTGCGGCAACACATCGACGCTGGCACCACCCCCGACGTACAGCCGAAGTTGCCCACCGTCATCGCTCTCCCAGCCGTCGTTCAGATACAGCGCGGCCGAAACCGCCCGCACGTCGGTACCCACAAGCCGGTCGAAGTGGCGCGCATAACCGGCGCCGCGCGGATAGAGCGCGAAGTGTCCCTGGAAGTCTTCGAGCCCGGTCATGAGCGCGCGATTGAGCGCGGCGCGCAACTCGTCGAGTCGCGCGAGCACTCGCTGTTCGGCGTCGCGCTCGGGCTGCTCGAGCCAGGAAATGAAATCGCCGCGCACTTCGGGAATGATTTTCTGTTGATCGCCACGACCGACCCGCGCGGGCTTGAGCGCCCCCGCTTCGTGCAGCTCGAGGCAGCGCGCGCGCAGCTCCGCGAGCAGCTTCGGGTCGACGAAGTCGTCGAGCATGCCGAAGCCGGCTTCCGCGAGCTGGTCGATCAGGCCCGACGGCGAGACCGTTCTCCGCGACGTTTGGCGTCCGGACGCCGGGTCTTGCGAGCCTTCTCGGGCTTGCGCCGCTTGGCCACGGGCTTGGTAGCCTTCTTCTTCGGGGCGGCTTCCAGCATGGAACCGCGGCACTTGGGCGAACCGCAGCGGCAGGCGTAGATCTCATCGACATTCGGCGGATCTTCCTTGTCACGGCCGATTTCGTAATCGTAGCCCAGCTCTTCGCCCGGCTTGATGGCGCGCAGCGAGTCGATGAATACACGGCGGTTCTCGATGACCGACGTGCAATTGCCTGTGCAGTGGTGATTGATGAACCGCGCGTCGCTGCCGTTTACGGCCGCGTCGATGACGGTGTTCCGGTCGACGATGAACAGGAACGTATGGTTGTCGTTCTCGTCATGATCTTCGTAGCGCGCATCGGCGGCCGCGTGCGAAACGCGATCACCGAGGTATTCGAAGATTCGCGTGCCCTTGGCGATGGGAGCGACCGCGAACACACCGCGCCCGTGCACTGCGGAGTTGCGCACTTCGACGAGCGGGGATGTGGGGATGGGCGGACCGCCGCGCGTGGGCTGCGACTGATCGAAACGCTTGGACTTTTTTTTCTTCGGCTTCTGCTTCGACTTGCTTGTCATACTGCGACGGG
>DASTTJ010000281.1:0-12897 GCA_035760205.1 Steroidobacteraceae bacterium
TGCGCGCCCAACCCGAGTCCGAGGCGACGATGACTTCGGACGCTCCCGCCATGCGATGGCGGTAGCTGTCCTTGCCGGGCACGTCGAGTTCGATCTGATGATGATGCGTGTGCTTGATGGTGGAGACTGTCAGCCCGCGCCGCTGCAGCGCCGGGATCAACCGTTCGATGAGCGTCGTCTTTCCACTGCCCTGGCGCCCGACAATGGCCACTACACGAGGCGGAGTGCCCATCAATTCGTCACTGCAGGAGGCTCGCGCCGAGCAGTTTTCCCACCGTCCACGCCGCGATGCCTGCGCCGCCGCCGATCAGCAACAAGCGCATGCCTCCGCGGAACGCGCCGCGGCCAGTGAAGAGGCTCAGGGCAATACCCACCGCGAACAGCGCCAGGGCCGTAAGTGCGGCCGACCAATAGACGGCCTTGGTGCCATTCGCACCCACGAAGAAAGGCACCAGTGGAACCGTGGCGCCGGTGGCGAAAGCCACGAACGATGAGCCGGCCGCCGCGAATGGCGAACCGAGATCGTTGGGATTCAGGCCCAGCTCTTCGCGCGCGAGCACGTCGAGTGCCTGTTCCGGACTCGATAGCAGCACTGCGCTGATGCGGCGCGCCTCGTCCATGTCGACGCCTCGCGCGTGGTAGATGAGGGCGAGTTCTTCGGCTTCGGCTTCGGGGTATTCGGCCAGCTCGGCGCGCTCGAGCGCCATCTGGTGTTCATAGAACTCCCGCTGCGAGCGCACCGAGACGTATTCGCCCGCGGACATCGAAAGCGCGCCCGCGAGCAACCCGGCTGCGCCTGCGATCTGCACCGAATGAAGATCGGAGCCCGCGGCTGCCACCCCCATGACCAGCGAGGCGTTGGACACCAGCCCGTCACTCGCGCCGAACACGGCGGCGCGGAGTTTTCCACCGACCGAAGAATGCCGCCTGCCCACTTCTTCCACCGTGGTCGGGATGGCGTGCGAGGCCGGAACGTTCGGGCCGGAATAAATCGACAGGCCGCGAAGCTTCATGGCGGCGAGTGCCGGACGCAGGCGGCGAGGCCCGAGGCGTCTGACGAGCAACGCGACGATGCGCGCGCGAATCGCGGGAGCGAAAACCGGATTGGATTGTTGTTCGCTGGGCGGGCGAGTGGCCAGCCAGCACGCCGCCTGCGATTCGGCGGCGGCGGCAAGCTTCACGAACAACGCCCGCTTGACGGGGTCGGCTTCGGCCGCGGCCACCACACCGTAGAGCCAGGCGGATTCTTTTTCGTGGTACCAGCTCTCGGCGGCGCCGGTGGCCATGGCTACCTAGTAGGTTTCTTCTTCTTCGTCGTCCAGGTCGTCGTCGTCGTCGTCATCATCGTCGTCGTCATCTTCGTCTTCATCCTCGTCGAAGTCTTCGTCCTCGTCATCGTCGTCGGCCGCCGTTGAATCGGACCAGCCTTCGGGCACCTCGGTGAGCTCGAGATCGAGTTCATGCCAGGTGTCGAGATCGAGCTCTTCGATCTCGCCATCTTCGTATTCGATCTCGACGAGTTCCTCGTCTTCGTCCACGGACAACACGCGGAAGGTTTCTTCCTCGTCCTTGTTCTCGTACCACTTGCCCGGGGTCGGTGCGTATTCTCTGCTCACAAGACGATGCCTCTTAATGGAGGGCCGAGAGTTTAGGGGCTGCCTGCGAATGCGGCAACGGGATGTATTGCGTAAGATCCCCCCGTTTATGACTACAGCATCGCCTCTAACTCGTGCACGCCGGATCGTCGTCAAGGTCGGTTCGGCGCTGCTCGTCGACCCCTCGAGCGGACTCGTCAACCGGCCCTGGCTCGAAACCCTGGTGGAAGACCTGCTTCGCCTGCGCGCACGCAAGCAGGAGGTGGTCCTCGTGTCTTCCGGTGCCATCGCGCTCGGCCGCCGCGAGCTCAGGTTTGCTCCTGGTGCGTTGAAGCTGGAGGAAAGCCAGGCTGCCGCGGCCGTGGGTCAGATCACTCTGGCACACATCTATAAGGAGCTTTTCGCCCGCTCGGGCGTCACGGTCGCCCAGATTCTGTTAACGCTGGAAGACAGCGAAGTCCGGCGGCGTTATCTGAACGCCCGCGCCACGCTTTCCGGGCTGCTGGAGCTGGGTGCGCTGCCGGTCATCAACGAAAACGACACCGTCGCCACCACCGAAATCCGCTACGGCGACAATGACCGGCTTGCGGCCCGGGTTGCGCAGATGGCCAGCGCCGATTGCCTGCTGCTGCTATCAGACGTTGCCGGCCTGTACACCGCCGATCCGAATCTGGACCCGACTGCCCGGCTGATCCCCGAAGTCCGCGACATTACGCCTGAGATCGAAGCGATGGGCGGCGGAGCGGCCTCCGCGGTGGGCTCGGGCGGCATGGCCACCAAAATCGCGGCTGCCAAAATCGCCACCTCCGCGGGCTGCGCCATGGCCATCGCGGCGGGCGCTCCGCTGCACCCCGTGCGCCGCCTCGAAGAAGGTGCCGATTGCAGCTGGTTCCTGCCCTCGTCCAATCCCGAGAACGCACGAAAGCAGTGGATTGCCGGGGCGCTGCGCCCGAGCGGTGCAATCACCATCGATGCCGGCGCGCTGCAAGCGCTGCGCTCGGGCAAGAGCCTCTTGCCCGCCGGAGTCACCGCGGTCAGTGGGCGGTTCAAGCGCGGCGACACCGTGGGCGTGCTCGACGCCGAAGGCACGGAAATCGCGCGCGGCATGATCGCCTACAGCGACCGGGATGCCGTGCGCATCATCGGCAAACGCAGCGCCGACATCGAGGCGTTGCTCGGATTCCGCGGCCGCGCTGAAATGATTCACCGCGACGATCTCGTGCTGCTGCGCGCCGATCTCGTATCCGAAAGAACCGCATGAGCGCCGATCCCACACCGAACACCGCTGCCGACATTGCCGTCCTCATGGACCGGCTCGGGCGCGACGCGGGCGCCGCTTCGTCCGTGCTGGCGCTGGCCAGCACGGCCACGAAGACTCTCGCGCTGCTGAAAATCGCGGCGTCACTGCGGGCCCGCAACGCGGAGTTGTTAGCCGCCAACGCTCGCGACATGGAGGCGGCGCGCGCCAAGAGTCTGTCGGGCGCGATGCTCGACCGGCTGGCGCTCGACGCTGATCGCATCGAGAGCATGGCACGGGGAGTCGAGGAAATAGCCGCATTGGCCGATCCGGTCGGCACCACCATCGCCCAATGGACTAGGCCCAACGGTCTCGACATCGCGCGCGTGCGGGTGCCGCTCGGCGTCATCGGCATCATCTACGAGAGCCGGCCCAACGTGACCTGCGATGCCGGGGCGCTGTGCCTCAAGTCCGGCAACGCCGCGATCCTGCGCGGCGGTTCCGAAAGCGCGCAATCCAGTCGCGCGATTCACGCCTGTCTCGTCGACGGACTTGAGGCCGCCGGGCTGCCCGCGGCGAGCATCCAGCTCGTTCCGACCACCGATCGGGCCGCCGTGGGCTATTTGCTGTCGTCGATGACTGAGTACATCGACGTGGTGGTGCCGCGCGGCGGCAAGAGCCTGGTTGCGCGCGTGCAGCAGGAGGCGCGCGTGCCCGTCATTGGACATCTCGAAGGGGTGTGCCACGTGTACGTCGATCGCGACGCGGACCTCGCGATGGCGCGCGCCATCGTCATCAACGCCAAGCTGCGCCGAACCGGCGTGTGCGGTTCGGCCGAGACATTGTTAGTGGACGCCGCCTGCGCCGCAACGCACCTCCCGCCGCTGATCAAGGATCTGCTCGACGCCGGTTGTGAAGTGCGCGGCGATGCCGCCGTGCAGAAGGTCGACGCGCGCGTGAAAGCCGCCATCGAGCAGGATTGGTACACCGAATATCTCGACGCCATCATCGCCGCGCGCGTGATCGACGGCGTCGATGCGGCCATCGAACACATCGGCAAGTACGGCTCGGCGCATACCGACAGCATCGTCACAGCCAATGCCGCCACCGCGCAGAAGTTTCTCGATCGGGTGGACAGCGCCATCGTGCTGCACAACGCCTCCACGCAGTTTGCCGATGGCGGCGAGTTTGGCATGGGCGCGGAGATCGGCATCTCCACCGACCGCTTTCACGCGCGCGGGCCGGTGGGCGTGGAGCAGCTGTGCAGCTACAAATACGTGGTGCGGGGAAGCGGGCAGATTCGCCCGGGCTGACACTACTGGACTCGCTCCCTCAGCTTGGCGATCTCCGCCAGCGCCAGCCCGTGTTCCAGAAAGTAGATGACCTTGATGTTCACCAGCGCCGCGAAATAATCCCGCGCCACGTCCAGCTGCCCACGCGCCCAATACGCCTCACCCACGTAGAACAGCGCCTCGCACAAACGTTCGTCGGTGCTGGTGTTGGGCTGCAGGTTGTCGCTGTCGTCACCCTCGCGGATGGGAACCGTCAGTTCGGCTTCGGTGTACTGTCCACGCATGTACAGCAGCAGCGGCTGCGGCCATCCGTCGCCGGGCATGCGTTCGACGTATTCGGGTTTGGTGACGCCGGCGCGCATCTGGGATAGCCAGAACATGAGCTGGCCATATCCAGCCTGCACGCGGTCGGGATCGCTGGACGCCACGTAGCGGAAGCGCGCGCTGGCGTCGGCCCAGCGCTCATCGACGAAGTCGATGTTCCCGGCCAGGCGATTCACATCCACTGCGCGCGGCGCGATCGCGAGCGCGGCGTTGATGTTCTCGCGCGCGCCGGTGTAGTCGCGCGCATCGAACAACACACCGGCGAGCGCCGCCAGGATGTGCGCGTCGCGCGGCCGGCACGCCAGCGCGCTTCGATAGGCGGCGGCGGCTCCCGAGAGGTCGCCTTGCCCGGTGAGAGCAGCGGCCAGGTCGAGATGCAGGCCCGCGAAGCGCGGCGCGCCGATGCTACCGGCGCATTCGGCATCGGGAGGCGCCTTAGCCTGGGCCAGCGCATGTTCGGCCTGCCGCTGTTCGGGCGCGCCCGGGGTGACGCGAAGATCAGGCTTTCGCGTCTTCTGAAGTTCGCGCGCGAGATCCAGCAGGGGATGATCGGCGGACTTGCCATCCGCAGCGGTCTGCGCCGCCGGCAATGCCAGCAGGCAGACGAGCACGGCGGACATTGCGTGTTTCAAGCGGGCGCTTTCAATCCTTTGAGACCGCCGCGCAGCGACCGGCATTCGAGAAATCCCTGCGAGCGCAGCAAGTCGGCGGCCGCGGCGCTGCGTTTGCCAGTGGCGCAGATGAGCAGGTAACGCCCATCGGTCTCGAGCGTGGCTGCCTGGTCGAGTAGTTTGGACATGGGCAGGTTCAGCGAGGGCGAGGGCAGCGGTTCGTCGGCCCGCTCGCGCGCATCGCGGACGTCCACGAAGGCGAAGCCGGCGGCCTGCGCTTCCGCTAGCGTGCCGAAGTCCACCTCGAGATTGAGTTCCTCGGCCGCAACGGAGTTGCCCCTGCGGCTGTGAGCGACGCAGTCCTTCGACCTTCGAGCACGCAGGCGCTGGGTGTTCAGGCTGATGAGATCGAAGATCAGCATCTCGTCGGATTCGAGGCCGGGGAGGCCTAACAACAGCTTGAGCGCCTCTAACGCCTGGAGGCTGCCAAACACGCCGGGCACGGGGCCCAGCACGCCGGCTTCAGCACAATTGCCGACCAGGCCATCGCGCGTCGCCTCGGGCCACACGCAACGAAGGCAGGCCGTGGCGTCATCGCCGCGCACGAGCTGCAGTTGCCCTTCGTACTGGTAGACGCTGGCGAACAGCACCGGCTTGCGAGTGCGCAATGCAAGGTCGTTGAGCAGGAACTTGGTCGTGAAGTTGTCGCTGCAATCGAGGATGAGATCGTGACCGGCGGCCAGCCGTTCCGCATTGCTGGCGTCGAGGCGCAGGGCGTGCGATTCAACGCGCACCTCGGGGTTCAGCGCGTGGACGCGTTCCGCCGCCAGCGTGGATTTTTCGCGACCGCAGTCGGCGAGCGCATACCAGGTCTGTCGATGCAGGTTTGACGGCTCGAGGCGGTCGGCGTCGACGATGCCGAGGCGGCCCACGCCCGCACCCGCCAGGTATTGCAACACCGGAACGCCGAGACCGCCCGCGCCCACGACCAGCACCGAGGCCCCGCGCAGACGCGCCTGGCCTTCGGCGCCGACTTCGCGCAGCGCGATCTGGCGCGAGTAGTCAGGCGTGGGTGCCGCGTGATGATGCGCACGTTCCTGGGAAGGTTGGCGGCCGAGTTCGTGTTCGTGCGTGTGCGCCGCCGGCGCCGCGCACCGTTCGCAGTTCACCCAGCCCGAGTCGCCATTCACGTAGTGCTCTTTCTTCCAGATCGGCACGCGGTGTTTGACTTCATCGATGATGTAACGGCACGCGCGAAATGCTTCGTCGCGATGCGCGGCGCTGACGCCGACCCATACGGCCACGTCGCTCAATGCCAGTGAACCTGTGCGATGGACGCAGGCAGCGCGCGTCACGTCGAATCGCGCGATGGCTTCATCGACGATGCGAGCGCCTTCCTTCTCGGCGAGCTCGGCGTAGGCTTCGTATTCGAGCCGCGTAACCTCAAGACCTTCGTTGTGATTGCGTACCCAGCCTTCGAAGGCGGCGAAGCCTCCGCAAGTCACGTCGCGCAACTCGCGTTGAAGCGCCGCGGTGTCGAGCGCGGTGGTGCTGAACTGAAACGACTTCATCCGCCCGCCACCGGCGGAATGAAGACCACGGCGTCGCCGGCCTTCAGCGGCTGCGACCAGTCGCCGAATTCGCCATTGATGGCGACGCGCAGCATCTCCGCGGGCAACGTGAACGGATAACGCTGGCGCAGCTCGGCGTAGAGTTCGCGCGCATCGCCTGCGCGGGTGGCCAGGGTTTCGTCGCTGCGTCCTGCCTGCTCGCGGAGCAGCGCGTAGTACTGCACGCGAATTTCCCGTTCTGAAGTGCCACGCGTGGGCGTTTCGTTCAAGGCGGTCATGGCGTGCTCATACTCTTCCACGGTGTTCACGTTGTCGAGCGCGCGCGGGTTGGGCTGATCGAGCAGCTGGGTGTACGCATTGATGAGGAATTTTCGCGGGCAATTGCGGCCAGCGGCGATTTGCGCGGCGAGCGCAGGACGAGCTCGCGGCTCGTAGATGGCGCACAGCGGCTCGGGCAGGCCATCGTGGCTGGAGCGATACGCGGTTGCGTCGAAATTGGGATCGCGCGCGAGTAGCAAGGTATCGAGCGTAGGTCCGTCCAGGAACGGCAGGTCGCAGGCCAGGACCAGCCAGGCGGCATCGGGGTAGGCGGCGAAAGCGGCGCTGATGCCGGCAATCGGACCTTCGATGTCGCCGCGATCCACGATGTGCGGGTAGCGGGTGCGCGCTTCGTCACCTCGCTGGTCCGCGCGCACCGACACGTAGACGCGCGCCAGGCGGCTGGCAAGCAGTTTCATCGCAGCGTCGAGCTGGGTTTCGCCGGCGCGGAATTCGATCGCGGCTTTGTCGCGCCGCATGCGCGAGCTGCGCCCGCCGGCGAGTACGAGGCCATGAATGGGTGGGCCGCTCATTTCTTTCTCTTGGGCGCGGCGCGCTGGAAGGCGCGCTTGCCGCCCGTTTTACGAAGCAGGCGGACAGCCTCGATCACGATGTCATGCGACATCGCCTTGCACATGTCGTAGATCGTGAGCGCGGCCGCAGTGGCGCCCATGAGGGCTTCCATTTCCACGCCGGTCCTTGCATGCACGGCTACGTTACAGACGATGCGGATGCGGCCGCCCGTGCCGCTGGCGATGTCCACGGTGCAGCGTTCCACGCCCAGCGGATGGCAGAAGGGGATGATTTCGTGCGTACGTTTTGCCGCCATGACACCGGCGACGATGGCGGTGTCGAATACCGGACCCTTCTTCGTGCGATGCCCGGTGCGCGCCAGTTCGCGCGCCACGGCTGGTGGTAGTTTGACGATGGCTTCTGCGGATGCTTCGCGGGAAGTCGCGAGCTTGCCACCGACGTCGACCATGGTGGGACGGTTCGCCGCGTCGAGGTGGGTCAGCTTGTTGTCGGAGCGGGGCACGAGGAGAGTGGGTCCTTATTGAGATCAGCCGCCAATGTAATTCATCTCGACTTTGTGAAGATCCGGTGAGGTGTTGCGCATCGACGCGCGCAGTTCGCTGTAGCGGTCGCGGCGGCCGCTCCAGACGCCGAAAATGAGTTCGAACATCTCCTCGTCAGTAGCCCCCGCGCGCAGCGGTCCCCGCAGGTCCGTGCCCTGGGTTGCGAACAGGCAGGTGTAGAACGAACCGTCGGAGGAAATTCGCGCGCGCGAGCAGTCGCCGCAGAACGGCTGCGACACCGAGGAGATGAAGCCGATTTCGCCGCCGCCATCCACGTACGCGTGCCGCTCGGCGACTTCTCCGCGATATTCGCGTTCGCGCGGCTCGATGGGCCAGCGCGCGTGTATCTGCGCCGCCAGCTCGCGCGATGGCACCACCAGCTCGGGATTCCAGTGATTGCGCGTGCCTACGTCCATGTATTCGATGAATCGCACGATGACGCCGGTGCCGCGGAAATGCGCCAGCAGGTCGAGCACGGTGTGCTCGTTGACGCCGCGCTGCACGACGGTGTTGATCTTGATCGGATCGAGACCCGCGCGCCGCGCGTGTTCGATGCCATCGAGCACTTCGGCCACGCCGCCGAACCCGCCGCTCATCTTCGCGAAGATGTCGGGATCGAGAGTGTCGAGGCTCACGGTAATTCGCTTGAGACCCGCGGCCTTGAGTTCGCTGGCGTATTTGGCCAGCAGCATGCCGTTGGTGGTGAGCGCCACGTCTTCGATGCCGGGGAGCGAAGTGAGGTCGCCGATGAAGTCGGCGAGATTCGGTCGCAGCAGCGGTTCGCCGCCGGTAATTCGCAGCTTCTTCACGCCGGCGCGCACGAACACGCGGGCAAGGCGTTGCAGCTCGACGAAGTCCAGTCGTTCGTTGGATTTCAGGAACCGATAGGACTCGTGAAAGGTTTCGCGCGGCATGCAATACGGGCAGCGGAAATTGCAGCGGTCCATGACCGAGATGCGCAGGTCGTGGATAGGCCGGCGCAAAACATCCACGGGGACGCGGCCCTGGCCCAGGGCAGCGATCGGAACCACTTTGTCGCCATCTTCCATGGCCTACCAGCGGAAAAAGCGCGCCACGAATCCCTTGGGAAACGTGTTAGGGCCCGGGGGCAGTTCGACGAAGCCATCGGTACCGGCGAGCGAGGTGAAATCACCGGAACCGTTGGTGGGACAAGGCTCCGCGGACGTGCGGCCCCAGTCGTCACTCTTGAGCTTTACCGGCAGATAGAACGCCAGCGGTGCCTTGACCTCCACCGGCGCGGTGAGCGCGATGCGCGGAGATTCGACCGGCGCCTGGCCCATCGCGGCGCGCAGCGCGGGCAACACGTAACGTGACAGGCAGACCAGTGTCGACACCGGATTGCCGGGCAACGCGAATACCGCGGGTCCCGACTGCGACACGCCGAACCACATGGGCTTGCCGGGACGTTGTGCGACGTGGTGAAAGACCAGGCTTACGCCTAACTTCTCCAGCACCTTGGGCACGAGATCGAGTTTCCCCATCGACACGCCGCCGGAAAGTATGAGCACGTCGTGCGTGCGCAGGTGAAAGTCGAGCCGTTCGGTCAGCAACGTTTCGTCGTCGCGCACGTGATCGTCGGCCACGCGCGTGTAGCCGTGCTGCCGCAAGCTGGCGGTGATGCCATAGGCGTTGGAGCGGCGCACCTGGTGGGGTTCGATGAGTTCGCCAGGCTCCACCAATTCGTTGCCAGTGGAGATCACGACGATCATGGGTTGGGCGCTTACCCGCAGGCGCGCCATGCCGGCGCCGGCGGCGATAGCCACTTCGGGAGCCGAGAGCCGGGTGCCGGCGGTCAACAACAGCGAACCTTGCGGGCAATCGGAGCCGCGGCGATGCACGTTCTGCCAGGGCTGCACGGGCTTGCGCCCGATCTCGGCAAATTCCCCATTGCGCTGCACCAGCTCTACGGGCACCACCGCGTCGCAACCGAGCGGCAGCATTGCGCCGGTCATGATCTCGATGCACGAGCCGCCATCGGCAAGAGTCTGCGGCGGATCACCGGCTGCCTGTGTGCCGCTGACACGCAACCGTCCGGCGCTGCTTGCGGCGGCCGATGCGGACAGTGCGATGCCGTCCATCGCCACGCGATCGAACGGCGGGTGGTCACGCTCCGCGTAGATGTTCTCGCGCAGCACGGCACCCGCTGTCTGGGTGAGCGGCAATGACTCGATGGGCAGGCACGTGAGGTGCTGCTCTATGAGCGTTTCGGCCTGGGCAGGCGTCAACATGGGCATGATGTCCTTTGCGCCTGCCTTGCCGCGCAGGGCGCCCTCGGGATCAGGAGGGCTTCTTCTCCGCGGCGTTCTTGGCTTTCCAGGCGCGCAGCTGTTCGTTGAACCGTTCGGTCACGTCGGTGACCTCCTTGAGCGCAGCGTCCTGCTTCTGTGACTGCGCCTTCTCCAGCTTGCCCAGCTGGTCCTTGGATGGGCTAGTTAGACCGGCGAGCGAAGCGTCGTATTCGGTCTTGATGCATCCGAGGTAGGTGTCCATCTCCGCGTTGTATTTCACGACCAGGCCCTTGGCCGCCAGCATTTCTTCCTTCGATGCCTGCGAGCCGTCCGGGAATTTACCGGGAGCGACCGGATAGTCGCAGGCCGCGTGTGCCTGGGCAGAGGCAAAAATGGCGCCGACGAGAAGGGCGCTGAAAACGTGCTTCATGAATCGAATCCCCACGTAATGGTTCTTGAATGAGCCGGTATCTTAGCCAGAAATGGGGTCAGACCCCATGACCGGGAATTGGGGCCTGACCCCATTATTTAGTCGTAGTACTTCGGGTAATCCGGCGTCAAACCCTTGAATCGCCGATGAATCCACAGGTACTGATCGGGCATTCGCCGGACTTCCGCCTCGACGATCCGGTTGAAACGCTCGGTGTCGGCCACCGGGTCGTCGGTGGGGAAGCTTTCGAGTGCCGGGTGGATGGAGCCGCGATACCCGCCGCCGGGCAGCCGCTCGAAGAAATAGGGCAGGACCAGCGCATTCGTCATGCCGGCAATTCGCGACGTGGCGGTATTGGTGGCCGCGGGAATACCGAAAAGCTTCACCATTTGCGCGCCTTTCTTGCGAAAGCTCTGGTCCGGGGCATACCAGACCACGTCGCCGTCTTTCAGCGCCTTGATCAGCGTGCGCACGTCGTCGCGCGGAATGGCGCGTCTGGTCTGTATCGCGCGGCGCGAATGCAGGAATTCGCCTACCAGCAGATTCTTGGTGGGGCGGTACATGACGTTGAGTGGCATACGCGCGGCCAGCGCGCGGCAGCCGATCTCGATGGAATTGAAGTGCGCCGAAAGCAGCAACACGCCGCGCCCGGTGGCCTGTGCCGCCTTGAGATTCTCGAGCCCGGTCATGAGTGTGATGTGCCGGATGCGTTCGTTCGATGACCACCAGCTGATCGCCGTCTCGAACAGCGCACAACCCAGGCCGGCGAAATGCTCGCGCAGGATGCGGTCGCGTGCCGCCGGCACCAGCTCGGGCAGGGCGAGTTCGAGATTGCGCCTGGCGATTCGCCTGAACGAGGTCGGAAACAGGAACACGAACAGACCCAGGCCACGGCCCAGTAGATAGAGCAGCCGGTGGGGCAGGGGCTCGAAGATGCGCAAGGCGCCGATGCCGAGCCACGTCGGCCAGTACCTGGGATGGAGATAGACGGCTTTCACGAACTGCGATGATAACCGCTCGGGCCGACGTTCGCGTTGGCCGAGCAGCCGCTATTTCTTCTTCGCGCGCTTGAAGATGGCTTTGCCGTTGTGGCGCACCGTTTCGATGATCACGCGGTCGGGCGTGTCCACCCACACTTCCGTCGTATCCGCGAAACACCAGATGAGCCGGATGTTGCGCGAGCCTTGAGAGGCATCGGGCGGCCCCACTTTGGCGATGAGCGCATCGATCGTGGTGTCGTCGGTGATGAAGTTGAAGTCGGCGATGCCGGTGGGCCGGGTCGCGTCGTCCGGTACCGCCAGTTCGACGTACGACGGATCGCGCGAGCGCTTCTCGGCACAGGCAGCGCTGGCGTCCTGTGCGGCGAACAATATGGCGATGAGGAGAAGCGCAGTTTTCATTCGGGTCACGCGGAGAAAGTGAAACTCATGAACGAACGATGCGTTTCGCCGGGCCGGAGGATACTGCTCGGAAAGTTGGCGTGGTTAGGCGCGTCCGGGAAGTTCTCGGGCTCGAGGGCAATGCCGTGATATTCCGGGTACACGACGCGGAAGTGCGAGGCGCCGTACACCTGCAGCCCGGGCAGATTCGTTTTCACCTGCATGCGCACGCCGCTCGAGGGTGCATACACCTCGGCGGCGATGGGTGCGCCCTGGTCGAGCACCCAGCAGTGGTCGTAGCCACCGGTGAGCGCGATCTGCGGGTGCGAGGAAGATGGCGGCACGCGCACGGCTTTCGACTTGCGGAAATCGAACGGTGTGCCGGCCACGCTTGCGATCTCGCCGGTGGGAACGCGCGCCTCGTTCACGGGTAGATAGTGACTCGCGGCGATCGTGAGGCGCTGCTCGTCGATGGGCTTACGCGGATCGCCCGACAGCGTGAAGTACGGATGCCAGGTGAGGTTGATGGGTGTCGGCGCGTCGGTGGTGGCCTCGTACGCGAGCGTCAGCGTGTTCTCGAACACGCCGATGAGCGCGGTGACGTCGAGATTGCCCGGAAAGCCGTTGATGCCCGCCGGTGAGTGATGGCCGAGCTTGATGTAGGTGTTCTTGCCGCCGCCGCTGCCCAGCACCTTCCAGACGTATTTGCCGAAACCCACCTCGCCACCGTGCAGCAGGTTGGGCCCGTTGTTGGCGGTGAGTTTGTATTGCTTCCCGTCGAGCTCGAACGCGGCGCCGGCGATGCGGTTGCCGTA
>DASTTJ010000282.1:0-6379 GCA_035760205.1 Steroidobacteraceae bacterium
GCTATCAGGATGAAAGTACCGCGATCGGCAGCGGCGCGGTGTTCGTGTTCAGCCGCAGTGGCACCGTCTGGAGCCAGCAGGCCTACGTCAAGGCGAGCAATACCGAGGCCAGTGACTCCTTCGGCCGCGGCGTCGCGCTCGCCGCCGACGGCAACACCCTGGCGGTGGCGGCGTTTGGCGAAGACAGCAGCGCCACGGGCATCAATGGCAGTGGGAGTGACAATACCGCCAGCGACCGCAGCGGCGCGGTCTTCGTGTTCACCCGCGGCGCCGGTATCTGGAGCCAGCAGGCCTACGTCAAGGCGAGCAATACCGAGGCCAGTGACCAATTCGGCGTCGACATCGCACTCGCCGCCGACGGCAACACCCTGGCGGTGGGGGCGAATGCCGAGGACAGCGACGCCACCGGCATTGGTGGCAATCAGTATGACAATACCGCCAGCAGCAGTGGCGCGGTTTATCTGTATTAGCGCCCTGTCTATCTACCCCGGTACCTACATCGCCGAGGTGCCGCATGAGTCTAGAGAGGATGGGTACAAGCGCATTCGGGCGAGCCTCCCGTCGGGAAACCGGAGGGGGTCCTCTGCTCGAACTTCCTTCATGGAATTACGCCAGCGCCTTCTTGAACAGCGCCAGCTTGCGCTCCCATCCGCGCTCGGCCGCTTCCGCATTGTGATTCTGCGAATCCGGCGGCATCCAGCCGTGGTTCGCGCCCTTGTACACCTCGATCTCCGCCGTCACCTTCGCATCGTCGAACGCCTTGCGCAGGATGTCCTTCGAGGTCGGGTCCTTCTGATCGTCGTTGTCCGCGATGGCGATCAGCATGCTGGCTTTCATGTTCGGAATCAGCAGGTGAGGGCTGTCCGGGTTGGTGGTGGTTAGTCCCCCGCCATGGAAGGTGCAGCCGGCGCCGATGCGTTCCGGCAGCGAGCCCGCGGTGCGTATCACGATGGGACCGCCCATGCAGTATCCCGTGGTGCCGATCTTGCGCTTCTTATCGACGGCCTTCTGCGCATCGAGCCAGGCCACGAAGGCTTTCGCATCGGACACATACGTGGTGGCGCTGAGCGTGCCCGCAAACTTGAACGCGTCTTCCCGGCTGGCAGGCTGTCCTTTGATGGATCGATAGAAAGGGTTGACGGTGAGTACGGCATATCCGGACTCCGCCAGGCGCTTGCCCATCGCGCGGAAGGAGGGGCGAAGACCCCAGATGTCGGGCCACACCAGCACCGCGGCAGTGGCTTTGGCGGGATGCACGAAGTGGGCGTCGCAGGTGCCGTTCGGTAATAGGTGACATGTATCGACAGTCGGCCCCAGCTTCGGTACGGTCCAATGGAAAGCAAAGCAAGGGTGAATACGCTGGACGAGTCCGATGCCGCATCGCATGCTGTTTTAGAAAGACAGCAACATGAGGAGCTACGTCGCCACCTGGAACGAGCGGTGCGCCGCGTATGTCCGAAGTCACTCGCCCAGGAGGCCGAGGACCTCGTGCAGGAATCCCTCATTCGCCTGTTCACGGCACGCAAGCTCGGCAGTGATAACCAGGTTTCCGCGGGCTATCTCAAGAAGGTTGCATATAGTGCGGTCGTGGATGAGATCCGCCGCCGCAGAAGACGGCCGGCCACTGATTCGGCCTGCGACTTCGAGATCGAGGCAGCCCCCGACATGACATCGACGCCCGCGCCAGATACCCTGCTGGGCAACGCGCTCGAGACCTGTCTACAGCGTCTGCAAGTGGACCGGCAGCGCGCACTGACACTTCACCTGCTTGGTTACAGCGGAACGGAAGTCGCGGGTATTCTCGGTTGCAACCTCAAACGCGCCGAGAATCTGACGCTGCGCGGGCTTGCGCAATTGCGCGAATACCTCCACGAGATGGGAATGTGGCCATGAGTAATCTGCAAAACGAAGTCGACACACTGGCACGCGCATTCGCCGCGAGGAGCCAGTCGCCCGCGGCGCTGACTCAGTGTCCGGACTCTGATCTGCTGTTCGAGGCAGCCTCGGGTGCTCTCGATCACGGCCGGCGAATGAAGATTGTTGATCATGTCACTCAGTGTGCTGAGTGTGCGATGGCATGGCGCTTGGCCATGGATCTGGGTGCGCGCCCGACCGCGCGTGCCAACAATTCCTGGACGCCACGCCTGGCGCTAGCCGCCAGCGTCGTTGTTGCTGCCGGGCTTGCGGCACACTTTCTGATTCCCGTGAAAGATCAGCAGCCGCAGTACCGCCAGCCGGCGGATTCGAGTGCTCCGACCTCGCTCACGGCGGAAAAACTTGCGCGCGACCGGTTCCTGCTTCAATGGTCAGCGGGTCCCGCAGGATCGAGCTACACCCTCCGTCTGAGCACCACTCAGCTGGCTCCATTGTTCTTCGAACAGGACATCACGACGTCCAGGTTTCTTGTACCGGCGAGTGTGCTTACGAACGTTGAATCAGGTCAGCAACTGCTTTGGCAGGTGGAGATACGTTTGCCGGATGGGCGCCGCGTTGTTTCGGACACCTACCTGGTGACGCCCGACTGAGCCCCGGCGCCGCGCCGCGCTGCGCGGCGCTCGCGCGCGATCCACCCACAAGCCAGAAGGATCATCGCAGCGACCACGGCAGCAATGAGCCAAGCCGGGGATGCCCGTGCCTCTGCGCCGGTGACCCGATTGAACGGCGCGAGGCTCGAATCTCCCATGAGCACGAAACCTGCCCAAGCTTCCATCGGCAGACCTTTCTCGATGAGTTGACGTTGCGCCTCATGAAACGCCGCACCCGCAGGGCGGCCTTTGCCCAGCGCGGTGTAGAAGGGCTCGAAGAACTCTGCGGCATGATCGTCACGAATCGGCCAGATGCTGCCGACGACCAGGCCGGCACCCGCAGCGAGGAACGAGCGTGCCAGACCCAGCACACCTTCGCCCCGCACTGGCGTGCCGACGGCGCTCTGACATGAGGACAATACGACGAGCTGGCCGTCGAGCCGCAGATCCGCGATTTCGCGACTCTGCAGCAGCCCGTCCTGTTCGTGCGTTCCGGTAGACAACAGGATGGCGGACCTGTCGATGTTGCTGTCGTCGATCACGGCATGAGTCGCGAAATGCAAGACACTGTAGCGCGACAGATCGGATGACTTGAGTGCCGCCTCCGAGGCCTGATCACCCACCCATAACTCGCCCCGACCACTGAGCTGCTTCAGGATCCCGAGCCCTTCGGCGCGCGCATGCGGCAGCGGGCCGATCGACATTCCGGCATCCTGGATCGCGGATCGCCAGGCTGCCAGGTCGCCGGTTGCGAGTTCCAGTTGCGGATCGACGAACACCAGCGCGGAACCGGAATCCCGTGCATTCGTCAGACCTCGCCAGTGATGCCAGACCGTGGCCGATGGAATGAGGACCACCTCGTAGTCGCTGCCCAGCGGCCGCGATCCCGGTGAAGCGGCCAGCGCGGATAGTGGGAACGAGTCTAGAGGCCAGTCCGGGACAATGAGCAGACGCTCGATGTCCTTGGGCAGTTTGTCGAGTGCGTCCCGGAACAACTGATGATGTAGGGCAGCGCCGGCGTGACCGAGCTGAGCCGAGGATTGCCGCATCAGTCCCTTGTAGAGCGACAGCGATTGACTCAATGCGTGCCGGTCTGGCAATGCGAACACACGAACCTGTTCGTGCGTCACTGCGAGCATCCACGAGCTCACGCCGATCTGAAACGACAACAGCGCCTCGTTGCCGGCGAGCCGCTGCTGCACTTCGGCGAGCGAGGCGGGGCTTACCGAAACCTGCGGGTACTCCTGGGCTTCACGCGCGTCGCCCTCCTGTCGTTCGAGCGCTTCGAGGGCGCTCAAGAGCGCTGCACTGTCGCGGTGTTTCGATTGGAGCAGTTGCCGGTTGAGTTCGACGATCGATTTCAGCAGTGTTTCCCGATGCCGCAGCGCTGCGTCGTCGAGATCCCTGGGTTTGTTCTGGGGTGCGCGCAGTCGATCGAGGAGCGAGCGGGCCCGCATCCGTTCGCTGATCTGAAATCCCTCGTCCAAGAGCGCGCGCACCCGCGTGGCATCGCCTCCGTCGGCGAGATGCGGCGCTTCGGTGGCCAGGCGCAAAATCTCTCCGGACAACCAGTAGTAATCCTGGGTCCAGGCCGAGAACGCCGCAGCCCGGCTCTCAAGTCCCGGTTGCAAATCGCGAAGGCGCTCGATGGCGGTGAGCGCCTGCTTGCCTGTCGCAATGGCGGCGTCTGTCGATTGCGTTTGCCACGCGATTCGCATTGCGTGACGCCACGCGTAGGCCAGCAACCCGTGATCGGCACCGTCCTGGTATTGAAGCAGGTTGATGGCCTGGTCGATTGCACGCTGAGCACCCACCGGGTCGAAATCCGCTAGCAACCGCCCCTGAATCCACAGGCATTTGCTCAGCGCGAGCGGGCGCTGGCTCGTCCCGGCCCGATCGATGCAGGTACCCACGTAGCCCCGGGCGCGTTGCGGCTGTTCTGACATCAACACCTCGCCCAGAAGCCGCAAGGCCTCCAGCTCGAGGTCGACATCTCGAGCGCGACGCGCGGCTACCAGCGCTTCATTCGCGTCGGCGTACAGGGGAGCCGCATTGGTCTGTGGCTCGACACTTCGCTTTTCCACTAGCGCGTTCGTCACGCTGAGTTGAGCGCGAGCGACAGTACTGAGGTCCTGCTGGTCGCTGGCCTCGCGGTTCAGTCGACGGAAGTATTTGATCGCGTCGTCGTACTGCCCGGTAAGCAGCAGCACGTTTCCGAGCCCGTGCAACACATGCTGCTTCAACCAATATGCCGCCTCACCATCGAGCTCTGCCTCGGCCTGCAGCAAGGCCCGATGGGCCCTCCCGAGATTGCTGCCCGTGCTGATGAAGAATTGTGACTCGACGACCCGGGCACGAATTCGTACTTCGCGATCCTGTGCACGCTCTCCGAGAAGACTGACGCGTTCGACTTCCCGCGCGGCTTCGCCGAGGCGACCGGATGCATAGAACATCGTGCGAAGGTTCGCGCGTGCGAGCACCTCACCGCGCATGTTTCCGGCTGCTTCGAAGCGCTGCGCCGCCTCCAGATACAGCCGTTCCGCCCTGGCTTTGTCCTCAGGCCAGGCGACCGCGGCACGAACGAAAACGATCCAGTCGTTTTCTGGATTTGCAGTGGCCAATGCCTCGAGATGCTTGCCGGCCGCGTTCCATTCGCCGCTGCTGCTAGCCACTTCGTAGTAGCAGCGATATGACTCATAGACAGCAGGCTGTGCGGCAACTGCGTCCGCACATTTCTCGAATGCCGGCGTAGCACGGGCGTTCGGGATCATGCCGCCAAGAACGAAGACACAGGCGAGGACGTGGCGCCCCGGAATTCTTTTCCATGCCCCGGGCGGAATGGAACCGACCCCGGTGGCAGGCTGCGTCATAGTTCGATTTCGGGGGGCGGCAAAATATCGCAGAAGACGACGTGTTGGCCGGGTTCGACGGTCGATCCGACGCAATCGGGGCAGGCGCAGCTACCGGTGTTCCAGCCCACCGAGAAGCGTGCGAAGCCAGCAACAGCAATCGGCTGCGCGGTGACGAAGATGGGATAACGCGTTTCACGCAGGCCCGGCAACTTGTGCACGACCTCGATCCGCACGAGCAGTTCTCCCTGGACGCTGAGGTCGCGGCGCGAGAGCTCCGCGACGACTGGCCGGCCGTCACGCAACTCACCACGGTGCTGCTTGAGAACCTTGCCACGCGCGTCGAGAAACCGCACCAGGGTGGCCACGACAGCATCGTCCTTTTTTCCAAAGGTGACTGCAACTCGTATCGATGCGTCTTCACCCGAAAAGGTGATGAGACCGGTCGAGCTCGCCTCGTACATCGGCAAGTCGGACGTGGAATTCGCGGCAAGTGGCAGGCTGGCGGACAGCAGCATTGCGAGCCACACCGATCCTGTTGTTCGGGAAATTCGCATCATGACGGGACCTCGCCAGTGGGTGATGACAAAACCGATGCTGATTATGGTTCCGGTCCGGAAGCAGGTACAGCCGGCTGCGCGCCCGTACGAACTGCTTGCCCCGAATAAGAAATAAGAACGTTCGCTGCGGTGCGATTCCCTCACTTCCAGATCGCCTGGCGTGGTTTTTTTCCACGATGCGCGCCGCCGTGAGGGATTCGCGCTCGCGCGACGTTTGGTATGGCATCCGTCAGAGAAGAATCATGAAAATATCGACCGCATACAACACGATTGTCTCGATAGTGGCCGTCACGCTGCTGAGCGCATGTGGTGGAGGCGGCGGGGGTGGTGGTGGCAACCCACCGGCCACCACCACTTTCTCCGTCACCCCTTCCGCCGGCGCCAACGGCAGCATCAGTCCGGCCACGGCGCAGACGATCAATCAGGGATCGAGCACCAGCTTCAC
>DASTTJ010000283.1:0-26336 GCA_035760205.1 Steroidobacteraceae bacterium
TCAAGGAGACGAAGCCGGATTGCGTCATCGTCACCTGCCCCGACGCCTTCCACGACGAATACATCGTGCGCGCGCTCGACGCCGGCTGCGACTGCATCACCGAAAAGCCGCTCACGACGACGGCCGAAAAGGCGCAGCGCATTCTCGATGCCTGCAAGCGCAACAACCGCCATGTGCGCGTATTGTTCAACTACCGCTACTCGCCGCCGCGCACGCAGATCAAGGATCTGCTCATGAGCAACGCCATCGGCGATGTGCTCTCGGTGGATTTCCACTGGCTGCTCAACACGCAACACGGTGCGGATTACTTCCGTCGCTGGCACAGCCAGAAGGAAATCTCCGGCGGTCTCATGGTCCACAAATCCACGCACCACTTCGATCTCGTGAACTGGTGGCTGGGCAGCGATCCCGAGATCGTCATGGCCTATGGCAAGAAAGAGTTCTATACGCCGGCGATGGCCAAACGCATGGGTCTTACGAGCCACCACGAACGCTGCCGAACCTGCCCAGAAAAGGAAAAGTGCACGTTCTATCTGGATCTGGCCGCGGACCAGAACTTCAAGTCGCTGTATCTCGACAACGAGCAGCACGACGGTTATTTCCGTGACCGCTGCGTGTTCCGCCCGGAAATCGACATCGAAGACACGATGAACGTGATCGTGAAGTACAAGATGGGCGCCACGCTGTCGTACTCGCTCAACGCCTGCAATGCCTGGGAGGGCTACACGATCGCGTTCAACGGCACCAAGGGTCGCATCGAACACCAGATCGTCGAAGGCGGCGCCGTCGCCGCCGGTGCCACCAACTACCAGGGCACGGGTGGTGACCGCGAGCGCACGCGCATCATCCCGCTCCGCGGGCCGGCGCAGGATCTCGAGGTGTGGACTGGCAAGGGCGGCCATGGCGGCGGCGACAACGTCATGCTGACGGAGCTGTTCGGCACCGCCGAGCCCGATAAATACAAACGCGCGGCCGATGAACGCGGCGGCCTGTACTCCATCCTGATCGGCGCGGCCGCCAACCAGTGCTTCCAGACCGGCAATTCGGTGAAGATCGCCGATCTGGTGAACGGGCTCACCACCCCCGTCTTCGCGCCAATGCCCACGCGCGACATGCCGGTGCCAATGCCCGTTCGCACCTGACCTTGCGGAACTGTGAACCGGATGCCCGCCGCAACGGCGGCATCCGGGGCGCCACACCGCTTGGCCACTCGAAACCGGCGGTAAGTTATGTCGGCTGTCGGAACGGCTGACAGAACGCTATTTTTCCTGCGGTTTTTCGCCGTTCTGCTGCTAGAGTCGCCGCATGGGAGCTAATAAGAATGACCCCGGAACGCCGGTTCCGGAGGCGTCCATTGTCATCGGCACGCTCGACCGCTGCGAGTTGTTAGGCCGCGCGATCCGCAGCATTCTCGAACAGGGTTGCGATCCGCGCCGCTACGAAATCGTGGTGGTGGACAACGGGTCGAAGGACCGCACGCGCCAGGTGGTCGAGGAAATCTCTGCCGGCGCCAACAACGTCCGGTACGTAGTCGAGCCACGACTCGGCCTGTCGATCGCACGCAATCGCGGGATTGCCGAATCGCGCGCTCCCATCATCGGATTCTTCGACGACGACGGCACCGCCGAGCCAGGCTGGCTCGTGAAAATGCTCGAGTTGTTCCGGCAGGAACCCGACATCGGCGCCGCCGGCGGCCTCATCAGGGTGGCGTGGCCGGGCAGTCAGCCCGAATGGATGCCCATGGATCTTCAGGGCTACTACGCCGGCTGCGACTACGGCGCCACGCGCCGCTACCTCGATTTTCCGCAGTATCCCTACGGCCCGAACATGATGATCCGGCGATCGCTGCTCGACGCCATTGGCGGCTTCAACGAATCGGTGGGTCCCAAGGGACAGAACATCATGTCCGCGGGCGAGCTCGATCTGTTTCAACGCCTGTACGAACGACCCATCAAGGTGGTGTACGAACCCACCGCGGTGGTGAATCACTGGGTGCCGGCCGAACGCGCCACCCGCAAATGGCTGCTGCATCGGGCCTACAAGCACGGCTTCAGCAGCACACGCACGAAAACAGTGAGTGTCGGCCGCACGCGGCTTGCCTGGCTCAAGCTGATGGTCCGCGCGTTGCTCCGTTCGGGCATGGCTTGTGTGGCGGGGGCATTGGGTGCCGCCGGTCGCGCCGGAAAACCCGTCGTGACTTCACGTTACGCACATATGAGTTACTGGGGAGGAGTCGCCCGCGGCTCGCTCGATGGTGTACTGCACGGCGCGACATTGGCGCCGGCGCCGCGCTGACGGGGGCGAAGCAAGACTCGAGGTAAAGTGATGCTGGATGGGGAAGAAAAAGAAAAAAACGAAGTCGCGCTTGAAGTCTCGATAGTTCTTTGCACGCTCGACCGCGCCACGCAGCTCGGCAACGCCATTCGCAGCATCCTCGAACAGGACTGCGATCCGCGCCGCTACGAGATCGTGGTGGTCGACAATTGTTCCAAGGATCGGACGCCGCAGGTCGTGCAGGCATTTCAGGCCCACGCGGCGAACGTTCGTTACGTCTATGAAGGCAGGCTGGGTCTGTCGACCGCGCGGAATCGTGGCACCGCGGAGTCGCGCGCACCCATCGTTGCTTTTTTCGACGATGACGGCACGGCCGATCCGGGCTGGCTCGAAGCGCTGCTCAAGGTTTTTCGCGAGGATGCCGACGCCGGCGCGGCCGGCGGATTGATTCACGTCGGCTGGCCAGCGGAGAAGCCGTTGTGGATGCCGGTGGATTTCCAGGGCTATTACGGCGCCTGTGACTACGGAAATGAGCGTCGCCGACTCGCATTTCCCCAGTATCCCTATGGCGCCAACATGATGATCCGGCGCCAATTCCTCGAAGCGGTCGGCGGTTTCAACGA
Organism: Steroidobacteraceae bacterium; assembly: GCA_035760205.1. GTDB lineage: Bacteria > Pseudomonadota > Gammaproteobacteria > Steroidobacterales > Steroidobacteraceae > CADEED01. Next base: position 2,898 of record DASTTJ010000283.1, read on the forward strand.
CGAACTCGGTGCCAAGGGCCAGAACATCATGCAGGGCGACGAGCTCGACGTGTTCCAGCGCCTGTTTGCCATGAACACCAAGGTGGTCTATGAGCCGCGCGCGGTGGTGCACCACTGGGTGCCCGCGGAACGCGTGACCCGCAAATGGCTTCTGCGCCGAGCGTACAAGCATGGGTTCAGCAACACCCGTCTCACGCATGTGCGTACCGGCGCAACCCGCCTTACCTGGGTGTCACTATTGTTGCGCGCGATAGGCAAATCAGCGTGGGCGGCCATTGCCGCCGCCGCTGGCGCGACGGTGATGAGGGACAACTCGGTAGTCACGTCACGCATCGCCTATATGACCTACTGGGCAGGCGTCGCGCGCGGCGCGCGTGATGGGTTGGTACGCGGCAGCACGATCACGGCGCGGTAAGCGCGCCGCCGCCGATACACCGGGCGCGGGATCCGCGCGAAGTGTCACGGGACTTGCACCCTGCGCGCCGCTACTGTGGCCGGCATGCCACTCGAGACTTTCCTGCTGTATCTCGCGACCTGGACCCTGGTCGCGCTCTCCCCCGGTCCCGCGGTGATGTTCGCCATGTCGCAAGCAGCGCGCCATGGCATGCGCGGTGCGGCGGCGGGAACTGCCGGCATTCTTCTCGGCCACGTGGTGGTCTTCGCGGCGGTCGCGCTGGGACTCGCTGCACTGCTGGCGAGTTACAGCGGCGCGGTAACGGCCATACGAATTGCCGGCGCGCTCTATCTCATGTACCTCGGCGCGAAGATGCTGTTTGCCAGGGCGAGCGCTGCGGAATTGCCGGTGGCAGCGGCAGCGCCACCACGCCACGGCGGACTCGCACTGCAGGGCCTCGGCGTACAGCTGACCAATCCCAAGCTGCTGCTGTTCGTGCTGGCTTTGTTGCCGCAGTTCATCAGCCCCGACTATCCACTGCCGTTGCAGCTCACCATCATGTTGACCGTCACCGTGGTGATCGACGGTATCGCGCTGCTGGCCTACGCGCACATTGCCGCGCGCGGCGCGCGAGCACTCAAGGGCTCACGCGCTCTGGCGTGGCTGGAGCGTGCCTTCGGCGGCGCACTCATCTTCTTCGGCCTGAACCTGCTCGTGTCCCGCAAATAGGAAACTTGCATACTACGGACATGAATGTCCGGAACGTCGTCTTCGATGTGGGCGGAGTGCTGCTCGAGTGGAATCCACCCAGCGTCATCGCCTCGCTGTACCCCGACGCGGCAACCCAGGCCGTGATCCGCAAACAGATCTTCGAACATGCCGACTGGCTCGAATTCGATCGCGGCACGTATGACGAAACGGAAGCCGCAGAGCACTTCGCCAAACTTTCCGGCCGCACTCCCGAGGAGACACGCACGCTCATCCGCGCCACGCGCGAGTCGTTGACTCCCATCGCTGCAACCATCGAACTGGTCGAGATACTCGCCGAGGCAGGCGTACACCTGTACCTGCTGTCAAACATGCCGGTGAGCACGTTCGAATACCTGATACAGCGCCACAAGTTCTTCGGGCACTTCCGGCACCTGGTGATCTCCGGCGCCATCCTGCTGGTGAAACCCGAGCCAGCGATCTACAAACACCTGGTCGAGCACACCGGCATCGTGCCCGCCGAGAGTGTATTCATCGACGACCTGTTGAAGAACGTGATCGCCGCGCGCGAGTGTGGCTTCAACGCCATCCAGTTCAGCGATCCGGCGAGCTGCCGCGAGCAGCTCCGCACCTATCTACCCAGGCTTTCACTCTGACGACGAGGAGAGTGGTCATGCGTTCCACCCGTAGAATCTTTCTGCAGCAGTCGGCCGGCGTGGCGCTGGCCGCGCAGGCCGGCGCGGCTGCGGCGGCTGGCAACGCCACCCCGCGCGCCGGAGGCGATCTGCTGAGCCGCATGACCTGGCTCAATCCTCCCGCCGCCGAACACTACGGCGAGGGCGTGCTGACGGTGCGCTCGAAGGGCAAAACCGATTTCTGGCGCAAGACTTTCTACGGTTACGTCACCGACAACGGCCATTTCATGCACTTGCCCATGGTGGGCGAATTCACGATGCAGGCGCGCATCAATGGCAACTACTCGGCGCTCTACGATCAGGCGGGCCTCATGGTGCGCCTCGATGAAAAGCATTGGATGAAATGCGGCTCCGAATTCGTCGAAGGCAAGCGCTGGGCAAGCGTGGTGGTCACGCACGATTTCTCCGACTGGTCGACGATGGAAGACGTTTCGCAAACCGGCGCGGTCTGGTGGCGCGTCGTGCGCAAGAAGGATTCCATCGAGGCGCAATGCTCGAAAGACGGCGAAAAGTTCACGACCATCCGCCAGGGGTATTTTCCGGCGGACGTGAAGGTGCTGGTGGGAGTGATGTGCGCTGCACCAGAGGGCGCGGGCTTCGACGCAGTGTTCGACCAGATCACCATCGAAAAGGCCTAGGCGAGCACTTGCCGCCGGTGTGAGCCAGTACACCATTCTGCCCCTAATACTTAAGATCAAGGACAAGAGGCCGTTACTTCCATGGCTGTGAACAGCCTTCCGCAACACATGCAGCCCGAAACCGAAGACACGGACCAGAGTGCCAGCGCCGAGCGTCGCAATCTCGCCGATGCGCTCGCACACGAGCGCAACGTGCTTCGGACCATGATCGATCTGATCCCCGCATTCATCTATGCGAAGGATGCGCAGAGCCGCTTCACCGCCGCCAACAAACTGGTCGCCAATCGAATGGGCGTCGAGCCCTCCGAGCTCATCGGCAAGACCGATTTCGACTTTTTCCCGCGTGAACATGCCGAGCGCTTCTTCGCCGACGAACAGGCGCTGATCCAGTCCGGCATGCCGCTCATCAACCGCGAAGAAGTCGCCTTCGACAAGACTCGCGGCATGGACCGCATGATCCTCACCTCCAAGATTCCGCTGCGCGACGCGGCCGGCAATCTCACCGGCATCGTCGGCACGGGCATCGACATCACCGACCGCAAGGATGCCGAAGAGCGCATGGCGTCGAGCGACCGCCTGGAATCGATCGGTCGGCTGGCAGCGGGTGTCGCGCACGAGATCAACACGCCCATCCAGTATCTGAGCGACAGCGTGTCCTTCATTCGCGATGGCGTGACCGAACTACTGGCCTACATCGATGAACTGCACAAAGCGACCCCCGCGCGCCCGTCGGGCAACGACGAGGTGGAGTACATGCGCGAGGAATTGCCGCCGGCCATGGCTCGCGTGGCGGAAGGACTGTCGCGCATCACCGAGATCGTGCGCTCGATGAAAGACTTCTCGCACGCCGACCAGCGAGAAATGGGCGAAGTGGATTTGAACCGCGCGATCAGCAGTACGCTGGTCATCGCGCGCAGCGAGTATCGTGATGTGGCGGACGTGGAAACCGACCTCGGCGAAATTCCTCCCGTGACCTGTCACGGCGGACAGATCAACCAGGTCGTGCTGAATCTGGTGGTGAATGCGGCGCACGCGATCGCCGACACCGTGAAGGGCACCAGCGCCCGCGGCAAGATCACCGTGCGCACCCGAGTCGAGGGAGACTGCGTTCTCATCGCGATTGCTGACACGGGCGGGGGCATTCCCGAAGCCATCCGGCCGCGAATCTTCGATCCGTTCTTCACCACCAAGGAAGTGGGCCGCGGTACGGGCCAGGGACTGTCGGTCTCGCGCAACGTGATCGTCAAAGGTCACGGTGGCGAACTCGACTTCACCACCGAACCCGGCAAGGGCACTACTTTCCGCGTGCGGCTGCCGATCGCCGGACTACCAGAAGCCTGAGCCCGCGCATTTACAGATAGCTGGTCACCGCGGGTTCGTTCTGCCAGTTGTCGTACTTGCCGTCGCAATAGCGAATCGGCGCCGCTGCCAGTTCTTCGGGTGTGGCGTCTTCCAGGCAGCCAATGTTGACGCCCACCACCTCGCCGGACTCTGGATTGTTGCCGATGCCATAAGCACGGACCCCACATGTCCTGCAGAAGTAGTGCTCGTTCTGCATGGAATAGAACAGGTACTGCTGGACCGCTGCCTTGCCTTCCAGCAGGCGAAAGGCGCCCGGCTTCACCACCGCCGCCCAGAACCGGTTGCGTGAGCAAATCGAGCAATTGCAACGAAAAGTGGGTTGCGTGAGATCGATCTGCGCTTCGAAGCGCACGGCTCCGCAATGACATGAGCCACGATATGTCTTCAACACTTGATTTCCCTACTTCACAGATTGCGCGTCCGGAGCGTGGCAGAATCCTACCCGCAACTATCTGAATAACGAAAAGTCAGGGTCAGGGTCAGGGTCAAGGGAATCAGGGTATGGATTTCGTTCCAGGTGGTGAGCTGTCGCGCCGGATTCGGGAAGGAGACGTCTCTGCCGAAAGCGAGCTCATTCGTCAGTTTGAACCGGGTTTGCGCGTGTTATTGCGCCGCCGGACCGGAGGCGATCATGGCCTCCTTCAGGACCTCGTTCAGGAGACCCTGCTGATTGTCATCCAGCGCCTACGTGGCGACGGCATAGAAGACCCACAGAAGCTAGCCGCATTTGCGGCGCAAACAGCAAGAAATCTCGCTATCGCGTCACTGCGCAAGGCTGAACGACAGAGAACAGATGTTGATAGCGAGGCGACGGACCGAAATGCGGATCCGACGCAAAGCGTCGACCGGATCGCGTCAGATCTCGAGGCAGCCCTCGCGGTCAGAGCGCTATTGCGCGAATTGCCCCAACCCCGGGATCGCCTGATGCTCAAACGCTTCTACCTCGACGATCATGACAAGGAACTGATTTGTCAGGAGCTCGACCTGTCGGAAGCGGCGTTCAACCAGGCGTTGAGCCGGGCCCGGAGGCGATTTCGGCAAATTCTCGAAGAACGGGGCTTCGCCAAGCGCGATCTCCTGAGCCTCGGTTTATGAATCAGGAACTTATCGAACAATATGTCGCCGGACGCCTGAGCGAGGACCACGCCCAGGCCTTCGAGGACTATTGCCTTGCGAATCCTGACTTTGCGCGCCAGGTCGAGTACGAACAGCGCCTGAAGGCGGGTATTGTCGAAGTCGCCCGCGGCACCACGGCAGAATTCGTGCGCTCTAACCACCCGCTGCACTTGCGCCTGGCGGCCGCGGCCAGTGTTCTGCTGGCGTTCGTCGCGATGTTCTACTTCTGGAATCCCGGTTCCCCGGCGGCGGCCCCCACCATCATGGCCGCGGTCACCGACACCACGCCGCGCGACGGAATCTCGCTGCGCCTGGCGCTGGTTCGCGGCTCCGACACCGCACCGGCGCTGCCAGCAGGCATGGTCCGCGTCGAGATCGTCGGCTTGTTCGACCTTGGCAATCAGTACAGCGTCGCGCTCGACCGGCTCGAGCAGAACAAGAAGATCGACACGATCGCGACTCTGAACGACCAGCATCCAAGTTCGCCCGTCAGCCTGGAAGTGATGATCGACAGCAAGCAGCTTCGGTCGGGCCTCTACTCCCTCAGGGTGCGCAAACAGGCCTCGGGCGAAGAAGCCCTGGACTTCGGCTTCGTCAAATTCTGACAAACCGGTGTCACGGCGGAGGTGCTCGTCGCAGAAGACCTCTGGCGGCTGATCACCGCAAGTCAGCCAAGGGACCGACTCATGACGATTCCAGCGGCCAACCAGGGCCGCTTCGGCGCTGCGTTCGAGTGGCTCGAGGTCGAGCGCGCGTGGCAACGGACGCGTGGCAGCATCGATGTCGTCATCGGCATCGTCGATGAAGGCGTGCAGGCTGACCACCCGCTGCTCGGACCTAACATCAAACGGGATCTCGCGCACAACCCCGCCTCGGCCGGAAGCCACGAAATTCCGGGTACCCATGCCGCCGGAGTCGCAGCCGGGCGCTCGAGCGAAGTCGAGAAGTTTTCCGGCGTCGCGCCGGATGCGCGCATCCTGCCGGTACGATTCACCAGCGGCCCAGGTCCGCAAGCATTGGACCTTGCACACGCCATCGAATACGCCGCCGAAATGGGCGCCTGCATCATCAACGTCTCGAATGCGGGTGAAGTGGGGACATCGGCGGTGCAGCGCGCCATTCAGTACGCCGCAGCGCGAAACGCACTGGTCGTGTGTTCCGCGCCAGACGCGAGCAGTCCGATGGCCCTGGCGGATGACGACCGCGTCCCTAACCTGATCAACGTGTTGTCGATCGGCGAGCAGTGGCAGCCGCTGGCGCAATGCGCACGTCAGTCGGCGCATCTCGCCGCCCCCGGATTCGCGCGCGTTCCGCAGTGGCGCGGCAGCGGACACAGCGTGCTTTTCGGCAATGCCATCGGCGCAGCCTACGTGAGCGGCTGCGCCGCGCTCGTCAAGTCGCTCAATCCCGCCTGGGGCTACTACGAGATGAAGGAGCACCTGCTCGCGAGCGGCACGGTGCGTCCCGAACTCGAAGGGAAGTGTCAGACGGCCGCGGTGCTCAACGTGGCCAACGCCGTGTTAGGTCCCATCGAGCTTCTGAGCGACCAGCAGTCGCTCCACTGGACGTCGCTGAATGACGCGGTGCTCGAGTGGAAGCTGCGTTATCGCGCGGCGCTGTGCGTCAATGCGGTGGCGCTGTTTCGCCCGCACGGCGATGCGCACTGGCGCGAACTCGGCTGCGCGCGCGCCGGAGCGCTGAAGATGACGATCGCCGGCACCGAGCTGCGCCGCTCATCGGGGACCCTGCGTATCGCGTGCCGTGAATCCAACTTCCACAGCGATGAGATTGCGCTGACCATCTCCTGAAATGGGGTCAGACCCCGTTTCTCAGCGCGCGAGCAAGTCGGCAATCGTGCGGATCAGGAGATCCGGCGAACAGGGCTTTGCCAGAACCGCGTCGAAGAGCTCGCGCGAACCGCTGATCACGCTCGTCTGCGCGGTTTGCGCGATGACGGGTATGCGGCGCAACTGCGGTTCGTCACGTAATGCGCGCGTGGCCGTGAGGCCGTCCATGTTGGGCATGAACATGTCCATCACGATGATGGTCGGCAGAAAACTGCGCGCCACCTCCAGTGCCTCGACGCCATCGCGAGCTTCGAGCACCTGGTAACCCGCCGACTGCAGCACCATGGCCATGATGTCGCGGGCATCGTCGTAGTCTTCCGCAACCAGAACTTTCGCCGGCTTCATTCAGTGCACCGGCTGCTTTGAACCTGCGGGCGGCCGGTGCACGTCGCTGCTCGCCCTGGACTCCTCGGCGACTGCAAACTCCAGGTGAATCGACGTTCCCTGATCCTTGCCCGCGCTCTCGGCGCGCACCGTGCCGCCATGCAGAGCCATGATGTCGCGCACGATGGTCAGTCCCAATCCGAGACCCCCTTGCCGACGCGTCATGCTGGCGTCGGCCTGCCGGAACCGGTCGAACATGTGCGGCAGGAATTCGGGCGGAACGCCCGGACCGTTGTCCTTCACGACCACGCTGGCCAGCGACCCCTCGCGCATCACCTGCACGTCGACTCGTCCACCCTTGGCAGAAAATTTGATCGCATTCGAAATGACGTTGCTCATCACCTGCTGCAACCGCTCGGGGTCGCCCCAGATACGGGGGTCGCCGTCCCCGGAGATAGTCAGCACGATCGATTTTTCGCGCGCCGCCGGCTGGCTCAGCTCGACTACCGACCGGCACACCGCGCCGAGATCCACGAGCTGCGCGTCGATGGACAACTTGCCCGCAGCTGCGCGCGACACGTCGAGCAAGTCATCGACCAGGCGCGATTGCAGCGCCGTATTGCGCTCGATCACATCCAGCGCCTTGGAGAGGATCATCGGCGGCATGGCATTGCCCTGCTTGAGCTGCCACAACCAGTTGTTGATCACGTGCAGGGGTGTGCGCAGCTCGTGTGACAGCAACGCCAGAAACTCGTCCTTGAGACGGCTTGCGCTCTCGGCGGCTTCCCGGGCTTCACGCTCCTGGCGCAGCGCGGTCTTGAGATCCGCATCGAGCTGCACGTTGAACAGCGCCAGCGCGGCGGCATCCGCGAGGCTCTGAAGGACGCCGATCTCCACGGGAGTGGCCATGTGATAAGCCGCCCAGTAAGCGCCAATCGCCGCGATCGGATCCTCGCGCCGAACCGGCACCATCGCCAGGCTCTTCACGAAAGTCGCGCGATAGGCGTCATGCGGAATGCGGTCGTCGGAGTAGATATCCGGCACTATCACGTGCTGGCGGTTGAGCATCGCCCAGCCGGAAATGCAGGTGTCGATCGGAAACTGCCTGCCCTTCCACAGCGGGCCGATCGCGTCTTCGTCAGCGTAATAGCAGCGATTTCCCTTTCGGAGCACGAAGGTGACGCCGTCGGCGTCCGTGAGTTCGCGGGCAGCCCGTCGAACGATGACGCAGACGGCGGCTTCATCCCGCGCGGAGGCGATGGCCGTGACAGCATCCAGGAGGGGATCGCGGACCAGCTCCAAATCGATGGCTCGGGTTCTTGGGACGACGGCCAGAATGCCAATGTTGCGACGCGGTAGCAATCGGAGAGTCCCGTCAGCTTTCACGAAGTTGACACTTTCTTGCCGCAGTCTTTCGCGCTTCGCGAATAACTAACGAGAAAAACCACCCATGCGCCACGCCACTGTCGTCTCCGCCGTGTTCATCGCCGCCGCCTCACAAGCTTTCGCGGCTCCTCAAGCCTCACTCGAAGTGCTCGGCACCTATCGCACCGGTGTGTTCGACCAAGGCGCCGCGGAAATCGTCGCCTATGATCCGCTGACGCGGCGGGTCTTCGTAGTGAATGCGGCGGCCACCAGCGTCGACGTGCTGGACATCGCCAATCCCGCGCTGCCGACGCTCGTGTCGACCATCGACGCCGGCGCTCTCGGTGACAGCGCCAACAGCGTCGCGGTGAAGAACGGGCTGGTGGCCGTCGCTATCCAGGCAGACGTCAAGACCGACCCGGGCGTTGTCGCCATCTACGACTCGACCAGCCTCAAGCTGCTGCGCACTTTCCCCGCCGGCGCGCTGCCGGACATGGTCGCCTTCTCACCCGACGGCAAATCGATCCTCGCCGCCAACGAAGGCGAGCCGAATGCCGACTACAGCATCGACCCCGAAGGCTCGATCACCTATATCGACCTGTCGCGCGGCCTTGCGAAGGCCAAGGCGTTCCAGTTCGGCTTCCGCGATTTCGAACACAAGCGCGAGAAGATCCTGGCCAGCGGCGTGCGGGTTTTCGGTCCCAATGCCTCCCTCGCCCAGGATTTCGAGCCCGAGTACATCACGTTCTCCGCCGACAGCCGTTTCGCCTGGGTGACGCTTCAGGAAAACAACGCGATTGCCAAGGTGGATCTCGGCATGTGGTACATCACGCAGATCCTGCCCCTCGGAACGAAGGATTACGCCGCGGCCGGCAATGCATTCGATCCCAGCGACCGTGATGGCGGCGCCCTCATCGGCAACTGGCCGGTCCGCGGCCTCTATCTACCGGACACCATTGCCAGCTATCGTGTGAACGGCAAGACGTATCTCGTGACGGCCAATGAAGGCGACGCGCGTGACTACTCCACGTTTGCGGAGGAAGCGCGCGTGAAGGACCTCACGCTCGATCCCACGGTTTTCCCCAACCGGGCCGACCTGCGCAAAGATCCGGCGATCGGCCGCCTCAACGTGACCAAGACGATGGGCGACATCGACGGTGACGGCGACTACGACGCGCTGTATGCCTTCGGTGCGCGTTCCTTCTCCATCTGGAACGAACAAGGGCAGCAGGTATTCGACAGCGGCAGTGAGTTCGAGGATCTGATCGCCAATGTGGCAACTCCGTATTTCAACAGCGACCACGCCGAGAGCGACAGCGCTGACTCCCGCAGCGACAACAAGGGCCCCGAGCCCGAGGGACTGGCCGTGGGCGAACACAATGGCCGCGTCTATGCGTTCATCGGACTCGAGCGACAAAGCGGCATCGTCGTGTACGACGTGACCGATCCGGTGGCGCCCGTCTTCCAGCACTACCTCAACAACCGCGATTTCACCGTGCCGACGCAGCTGGCCAACGGCAGCACCAATCCCGCGGCTGGCGACCTGGGACCCGAGGGCCTGGCCTTCATCAGCGCGCAGGACAGCCCATCGGGCGAGCCATTGCTCGTCGTCGGCAATGAGATCAGCGGCACCACCACTTTCTATCGCCTGAAGTTCGTGGACTGAGGCGAAATCAGGCGGTCTGGTATCGCTTGCGCAGGCGCCGCGCCAGGGGCTGCTCGATGTAGCGGGTACTGATCACCGACATCACCAGCAGGCCGATCACGGCGAACCAGAATGACAGGCCAGTCACCTGCGGCGCCGCGAACACCATCGCGACGCCCAGGCCCATGAACAGGTTCTGCCAGATGAAGATGGAGAACGAGAGCTGCCCGAGAAAACTCATGCCAGGCAGCGAGAACAGTCGCGCCAGGAGACCTCGGCCCAGCGCCAGGTCGTAGAGCACCAGCATGTACAGGGGCAGCAGCGCCCCGTGCCGCAGGATGTGACGCCAGGCGCGGTCGTGTGGCTCCATCAGCGACAGCAATATCACCGCGGCAAACGCCAGATCGCCGAACGACAGCCAGGGTTTCGGTTTTTCTCGCCACCGGGTCTCGAAGCGGCTGATGCCGAAGATGCGCGAAATCAACATGCCCGCGGCGAAATGCGCCACCCAGAAGAGCGGCGTGGAGCCGATGAAGATCTGCCAGTTCTGGCTGTCTTTTGCGCCGTCGGGGAAGAACTGCAGGAAGATGAGCGTGGGCGCGAGCGAAATCAGCGGGCTCGCCACTAACAACCCGACCTGCTGCGCCCGCGAGAGCCTGGACAACACGCGCATCAGCCACGGCATGATGAGGTAGAGGAATACGACGGCGGACAGTGCCCACGTGGGCCAGCTCCAGATCGGCACCAACGGCGGCACCCATGCCTGCACCAGTGTTGCCGTCGCCACCGCGCTTGCCGCGGCCAGGGCGACCGGGGGCGCACTGGGGTCGAAAACATATCGCGGCAGCGTGAGCAGGAACGTGATGGCGAAAGCGATCAGGTGCGCGGGATAGATGCGAGTGAAGCGCTGCCACCAGAAATGCCGACGGGATGTCGCCAGCTCACCGTGGGGTGCCCAATACAGATACGCCAGGATGAAACCGGAGAGAAGGAAGAAGAAGCTGGTGGATAGATACCCATGCGCCAGCAGATTGTTGAGCCACGCTGGAAAGGCATCCATGTTGGTGTAGGCCTTGGCGAGCGGCCCGTCGCCGTGGGGCGTTTCGAATCGGATCGACCACAGGTGGTACAGGAAGATGTGGAAAACGGCGAAAAAGCGCATGCCGTTGAGGGCGGTTAGCTGTATTGCAGCATCCGGGCCGCGTGCAGCCGAGTCGTTCATCGAGTTCTCCCTGTTTGTACTTTATACGTGCCAGGCAGGGGGCTGGTTGCACTTGGTCTGACACGCGCGCGAGCCATGGGCTGATGGGGCGCGGGCGCAGGAATCCCTACCATCGCGGCGCACTACAAACGACCTATGGAGCATCACTATGACTACCCCATCCGGCCACACCGAAGTCATTCGCGCGAAGAAGGTGATCGGCACCAGCGTGAAGAATACCGCTGGCGAGAAAATCGGCCAGATCGAGGACATCGTCCTCGACAAACTGTCTAACAACATCGTCTATGCCGTCGTCGGCTTCGGCGGATTCCTCGGCGTGAACGAGAAGTTTCATCCGGTACCGTGGTCCGCGCTCGACTACGTCGAGAGCGAAGACAGCTACGTCGTACCGTTCACGAAGGACGAATTGAACTCCGCCCCGGCGGACTCACTCGAGAAGCTCACGGGCGGCGACGGCGCTGCCGCGTACAGCAAGAGCGCGAACGCGTACTACAAAGTCAATCACTGATCGCAAACTGCAGCACGACCGGCCGCCGTATCGATGATGCGGCGGCCTTTCTATTTCTCCGCCACGTAAGCGATGCGCGACACACGCCTCTCGGTCGTCAGCCGGTTCACGGCGCCGAGGAAGTTCTGCACACCTTCGAAGTTTTCCGCGCCTTCCATGCGCACCAGGTCGTCGCGGAAGCGCTGCCGCGCTTCACGCCAACGGCGCGACACCAGCGCCGCGTTTTCCGTGGCATCGAGCTGGCTCACGAGTTTCAGTCCTGCTTTCACGATCAACTCCTCGTTGAGTCCCTTCGGGACGAACACGAACAACCCGATGGAGCTGCGTTGCGCCAGTTCCTCGTTGGTCACGGGGCCGGTGGCGACCTCCGGGTCCGTGAACACCGCTCGCCCTCCCGGCTTCAACACCCGGCACCATTCCTTCAGTGAGTCGCCTCGGTTGGGGAAATGGTTCATCGAGTCGATGCAAATCAGCGCGTCAACGGTGTTGTCGGCGAACGGCAGTGGCCGGGTCGCGTCCGCCACCGTAAATTTCAAACGCTCGGCGAGCCCCGCGCGGGTTGCAGCCGCATTTGCAGTCGCCACGCCGCTCGGATTCGAGTCCACTCCCGTCACCTTGCAGCCGGTCTTGCTGGCCAGGTGCACCGCCGGTCCGCCCGCGCCACTGGCGACCTCGAGCACGTGCGAACCTGCCGTCGCCCGCAGGGAATCAATGAGGCCGGCGTACTCCTCCGCCGTCACCCAACTGTTCTGCCCGATGTCTTCGCCGAAGGTCGCCTCGCGAATCGTGGTGAGCACCTGCCCGGTAAAGTTCGCGTAAGCGCCATCAGAGAAATCCACGTGCCGGGAGATGGTTTCAGTCATCAGCTTTCAGTAGTCAGGCACGCGAACTACGGGAGTTGGTGCCCGGCACCACCGCCTTGCCGAAAGGCAACAGCATCGGCACGCGCTTCCGGTAATCCGCGTATTCGGGATGCACGGCGATGAGGTCGCGCTCTTCCAGCTGGATGGCAACGAGGATGTAGGCCGTGGTCATGAACGCGAACACCAGGTGGGCCACCGTCATGGTCGGGGTCGCCCAGAAGATCATGAGCCAGCCGACGTACAGCGGATGACGCACCTGGCGATACAGCCACGGCGTCTTGAAATTGAGCGGCGTGAAAGGCCGGCCCACGAGTTGCAGCCACACCTGGCGCAGGCCGAACAAATCAAAGTGGTTGATGAGAAAGGTGGAATACAGCAGCAGCGCCCAACCGGCGGCATAAACCACGTACATGGCGTTGACGCCCAGTGGCGCGGTGATCTCCCAGACCACTCCACCCATGGGTTGCCAGAACCAGAAGAGCGCTATCAACGCCAGTGACGAGAACAACACGTAGGTGCTGCGTTCCGCCGGCTCCGGCACGATGCGCGTCCACCAGCGCTTGAAGGCGGGCCGCGCCATCACGCTGTGCTGCACGGCAAACAGGCCGAGCAAACCCAGATTCACCAGCAGCGCAGTTCCCAGCGACACGTCGCGCGGCGAATCCATCGACTTCGGCACCCAGAGGTTGCCGATGAAGCCGATGGCATACAGAAAGGTGGCGAAAAATACGGCGTAGCTGATCAGCCCGTAGGCAAAGATGGCGAGTCGTTTCATGTGGGAATCCTCCAAAGTCACGGACGGCGGCAAGCGCTCAATGCGGACGCTTGTTTCGCCGGTTTCGATATGACAAAAGCTTAACGGCGCCGGCCATCCCGAATCCCGGGAGAACGCCGGGATTTCTCCGGGATTTCATGGATCAGCACGTTACATTCGGCAGCTTTCGCTTCGATCCCGCCTCCGCGCGGCTGTGGGAAAACGACGCCGAGATAAAGCTCACGCGCAAGGCGGCTTTGGTGCTGGGCACATTGCTCGAGCGTCCGGGCGCCCCCATTTCCAAGCAGGACCTGTTCACCAGCGTGTGGCGTGGCACGATCGTCAGCGACGACGCACTGGTCACCTGCATCCAGGAACTACGCAAGGCATTGGGCGACGATTCGAAGCAGCTCATCGAAACGCGCCATCGGCTCGGGTATCGCTTCGCGGCTGCGGTTGCACCACTGCCGCACGAGACTGCGACGATTGCCGTCCTGCCGTTCACGGACATGAGCCCCGATCGCGACCAGGATTTCCTGTGCGAAGGCCTGGCGGAAGAGCTCATCGACGCGCTCACCCACGTGGAGGGCCTGCGCGTCGCGGCGCGCACCTCTTCGTTCCAGTTTCGCGGCGACCACGACCTGCGCGAGGTGGGACGCAAGCTGAACGTCGGTAGTTTGCTCGAAGGCAGCGTGCGCAAAGCCGGCAACCGCCTGCGGATAACGGTGCAGCTCATCGACGTAGCCACGGGTTATCACAAGTGGTCCGAGAAATTCGAGCGCGACGCCGGCGACGTGTTTGCGATGCAGGATGAGATCGCGGAAAAAGTCGCGACGCTGCTGCGCGGTGGAGAACTGTCGACGCGCGAACGGCGGGCGGTGCGCCGCCAGCCCACCGCGATTGAAACCTACGAGTGCTTCCTTCGCGGCCGCCAGCGCATGCACACCATGCAACAGCCGCACATGGACGAGGCGCGCGCGCTGTTCCAGCGCGCCATTGCGCTCGATGCCGATTACGCGCCGGCCTGGGCGGGACTCGCCACCCTGCACGCTCTTCTATATGAGTGGTGGGGTTCCCGGGACGAAGACCTCGCCGAGGCGGACCGCGCCAGCCGCATCGCCATGGAGCTGGCGCCGGATCTTGCGGACGCACACCTGTCGCGGGGCTACCTGCTGTCGAACCAGCGGCGTTACCAGGAAGCCCAGACCCATTTCGAGGCGGCCGCGCGCATCAATCCCAACCTGTTCGACGCGTATTACTACTACGGCCGCGCCGCCTTTGCGGCCGGCGACATCGAAAAGTCAGTCGAGCTGTGGCGCAAGGCAGGTGAAGTGCGGCGCGAGGATTTCGAGAGCCCGCTGCTGCAGGGGCAGTCGCTGCGGAAGTTAGGCCGAATCGACGAAGCGATGGAGATCAATCGCGAGGCGCTGCGGCGTGCCGAGCGCCTGCTCGAGGTCAATCCGGGAAACGGTCGTGTGTTGTCCTTCGGAGCCGGCGCCCTGGACCTCGATGGGCAGCTCGAGCGCGCGATCGAATGGGCGGGGCGCGCCGAGCGGCTCTATCCCGACGACATGGGCGTCATCGTCAACGGGGCCTGCCTTCGGGCACGCAATGGAATGAAGGAAGAGGCGCTCGACCTGCTCGAGCGTGTTTTCAGCAAGGGCTGGGGAAAGAAGGATTGGATCGAGAACGACCCGGACTACGACAGCCTGCGCGCCGAGCCGCGCTTTATCGCCATGATGGCGAAGCTGCGATAACCCTCCTCAGAACGGGCCCTGCACCTGCGAGGGCGTGAACCAGGAGGTCGACCAGACATTCCCGTCGCGCACGTAGTAGACCGTTTCGCCATGAATGAAGGAGCGCGACGACGTTGCGAAGCGTTCGACGTCGTTCGCGGCGGGCGGCGTGACTACGCCCGCGGCCTGCAGCGACGCGCTGGCGGCAGTTTGCTTGCCCAGGATCTCGAACTGATGCAGCGATGACTGCGCGATTCCGATGTCACCGTTTGGCAGCCCCGTCGTGATCGTGGCTGGGATGGCGAAACGGTCGGCCGTCTCCGCCGGAAGATAGGTGAACGCATGCCGGTCATACATCGCCTCGGAACTGGAATGCCAGCCGCCGAGCTCGACGCTCCCGCGCGACTGCGGCTGCTCGAGCACCGAGACGTCGAACAATTCCAGCTTGGCGCGCCCTGCCTCACTTCCCAGTCCCAACAGCAAGTTCTGCGTGACCGGGTGCAGGAAGGTCGAGAAGCCGGGAATCTCCAGTTGTCCGGCGATGCGTGGATCCGCCGGATTGGCGAGGTCGAGTACGTACAGTGGATCGACCTGCCGGAACGTGACGGCATAAGCGCGATCGCCGGCGAAGCGCACGGCAAACAACCCTTCATTGGGTTTGCCCAACTCCTCGGGCCGCGCATCGTTGGGCAGGCTCGATACCACTTCGAGCGCAAGCTCACTGCTCCTGGGGCGCAGCACGAACAGCCGATAGTCCTGCCAATCGGCCGGGTCGCTGGTGTCCACCGAGGTTACGACGCGCAGCATTCCCTGATACTCGCTCATGCGGAAGTCTTGCTGGCCGCCCATCCACAACAGCCCGGGAACCTCGACTGAACCTGCATAGGCCGGAGCCGCGCCGGTGAAGGAAAACTTGTGGATGCGCGTGAGCGAGGCGGGAGCCGTGACCGGCTGCGAGACGTAGAGCGCCGTGGTCGACGCATACACGCCATTGGATTCTTCGTTGTAGCAGGTATTCACGAGATCGCCCGGATCCTGCATCGAGAACGAGGTGATCGTGGTCAGTATCGGATAACCCTTGTGGTTCGGCTCGTTCGTGACGTAGCAGTCCGATGCAGTCACCAGTGACCGGGCGCTACCGCCGATGGTGATCTTCGGCAGAAGCTCGGCGAGCGTCATGGCCGAAATGCGCGCGCTGGCCAGCGGCTCGAGCACCACGGAGGGGGTGTGGCGGCTGACTAGATAGACGCGATCGCCGATCCGGCGACTGGCGACGAACACGCCGTCCAGTTCCGCGTGCAGCATTTTCGCGGGGCGTGCCGGATCATTGACGTCGAACACATGAATCGCCAGATCGGTCGGCGCCCAATGGAACACCGCGATCCAGACGCCGCCGTACGGACTGTAGTTCGCCCCGCTGGTGAGCATGACCATGCGGCCGTTGGCCACATAGAGTCCCTGGACCTGCTGGTCGCCCTCGATGGGGATGGAACTCACCTGCGTCGCGGCGCCGCTCAAGGGATCGGTGCGCAGGATGCGGATCGCACGCGGCAACAGGGTGTTGGCGAACGGAGTGGGCGCAACATACAGATGCGTGCCGTCATAACGCGCGTAGTCGAATTCATCGACTCCGGCTTCACTGGTGTAGGTGTTCGAGAAGCTGGCATCGCCGCCAGCAACCACCGATGGCGGCGCGACTGGCCCGGAAGGACCCGCTGCCGCTACGGCGTCGCGAAGCGAGGACTTGAGCGAGCTCTCGAGTTCGTCAGGCGAACTCACTTTACGAAGCATGCCCGACACGGACGGCGGGTCGATGCCGCCATCGCCGCCATCCGACCCGCCGCCTCCGCAGCCGGCCAACAGCAGGTTGGCGAACAGGAACAGGAGGGAGAGTGAAAAGACGAGCCAATTGAGCGGGCGGCGCATGTTGTGTTCTCCCCGGGAATTCTGCCTACCGCAGGCTACTGGCCGGCCCTGCGCCATGTGTCTCGACATTTGAGGAAATTCGTCAAAATGTGTCGGACGCGGCCGCTACACTTTTTCACAGTTTCCACACAGCTTCGCTCCAAGCTTTGCGCGGCGCCGCATGCCACTGAAGTTAGAATGCCGTCATGACTATCCCGAGATTGCAGCAACTCCTGGCGGTGGCGGCGTTCTGGGCTCTGGCGCAGGCCACGCACGCACAGGCGGTTGAGGCTCCGCCGCCCGTCAGCTCTGGCGCCGCGGTGCCCACACCGCCGACCGTCGAGCGGCCGTCGCGGCCGTTGCCGGTCGAGCGCAATTGGCGCTTTGGTGTCGGCGTCGGCTACGGAACGCGCACCAATCCGCTGGTGCTCTCGGATGACATTCCGATCATCGTCGACCTCGACATCGCCTGGTTCGGCAAGCGCTGGTTCTTCGACAACTTCGATCTCGGATTCGCGTTGGCCGACAACCGGTTGTTTACGGCGAATGCCATCGCGCGGGTCAACAGCGATCGCGTGTTCTTCGGCAAGACGAATACCAAGTACGTCAATTTCTCGCTCTCGGCGGGTGGCGCCATGACTCCCCTGCCCCCGCCCCCGCCGCCACCGGGCACACCGGCGTTCGTACCCGAAGCTGTCCCGCAGGAGCTCAAGGTTCCCGATCGCGACTATGCGATCGAAATGGGGCTCGAGATGCTGTTCGATGGTGAATGGGGCCAGGCGACGCTGCGTGGATTCCACGACGTCAGCGGCACGCACCACGGGTTCGAATTCTCCGCCGACTACAGCTATCGCTGGACGCGCGGCCGGCTGTCCGTGGCGCCGTCCATCGGTGTCGCTTACAAGAACGACGAACTCAGCGACTACTACTGGGGTATCACCCAAAAGGAAGCCGGCGCCACGCTGGTTGCCTATCACGCGGACGGTGGCATCGACTGGGAAGCCGGGATCCGCACTAGCTACTACCTCACGAAGAGCACGCGCCTGGCGCTCTCGGCGAACTACGAACGTCTGCACGACAGCGTTGCGCTGAGCCCGATCGTCGAAGACGACTACGTCCTCGGGTATTTTGCCGGCGTGGCGTGGCAGTTCTGATGCGCACCTGGCTCACAATGCTGGCCGCAGGCTGGTTTGGCGCGGCGCTACCCGTCGTGGCGGCCGAGCCTCCGCCCGTGCGCCTCGTCGTAAAGCCGCTGTTGTGCGTGGTGGACAAAGGCGCGACCGCCTGCAATGTCACATTCGATATCCGCTGGAAAAGCATTCTGCCCGCCGAGTACTGCCTCAACGATGAAGCGCAGGCGGAACCGGTTCGGTGCTGGCCCAGCACGGACGCTGGAGAACTGCAGCACAAACGCGAGGTCAGCGAAGACTTCGTCTTCTGGCTGGCGCGGCCCGCTGGAGCCGAACGTGCCGCCGAGGTCAAAATCGAGGTGTTGCGTGTAGGCTCCGACGATCGGCGGCGCGAGCGCCGCACGCGGCACGTCTGGGACGTCCTATGAATGCGACGAACATCGATATCCTGCTGATCGAAGACGATGCGCGGCTGGCCGAGCTGACCGCGACCTATCTGGAGCAGAACGGGCTGCGCGTCGCCGTAGAAGAGCGTGGCGACCGCGCGCTCGAGAGATTCGGACGCGAGAAGCCGCGGCTGGTGCTCCTCGATCTGCTGCTGCCGGGCAAGGACGGGCTCACCATCTGCCGCGAGCTGCGGCGCTTGCACGATGTCCCCATTCTCATCCTGACGGCGCGCGACACCGACATCGACCACGTCATCGGCCTCGAGGCCGGCGCCGACGACTATGTCATGAAGCCCGTCGATCCCATGGTGCTGCTCGCGCGCGTACGCGCGCTGATGCGCCGCTCCGAACGCGGGGCCACCAGCAGCGAACGCAAGCCGGACCTGACGTTAGGGGGGCTGCGCATCAGCGAGACTTCGCGCGAAGTGTGGCTGCAGGGCCAGCCTGTGACTCTCACGACTCAGGAGTTCGAGTTGCTGTGCCTGCTGGCGCATCGCGCCGGCGAACTGGTGAGCCGCGATGAAGTGTTCCGCACCATGCGCGGCATCGACTACGACGGTCTCGATCGCTCCATCGACGGCCGCGTCTCCAAGTTGCGCCGCAAGCTGGGCGACGATGCGGCGGCGCCCACGCGAATCAAGACGGTGTGGGGAAAGGGATACTTGTTGGTGCCGGACGCCTGGGAATTCGCCACTTGAAGAGCAACCGCGGGTTGTTCATCCGCTCGTATGTGGTGCTGGCCGGCGGGTTGCTGGTGGTCGCCATCGTGCTCGATCTCGGCTTCTCCGCGTTGCAGTCGCGGCACGTACGCGCCGCGGATCCGTGGCTCGTCACCACCTTCCAGCTCATGGAATCGCAGCTCGCCGCGGCGCCCGAGACAGAGCGTGCCGCGCTCGCCACGGGTATCGCCGAAAGACTGGATCTGGCGATCGACGTACTCGACACCACCGACATCTCCGGCGCCGCGCCGTTGGAATCCGGCCCGCGCGAGCTGGAAGGTGATGACGGCAGCATCTATTACCTGTGGCACTCACCCGCGCTGAACGGCGCCATTCGCCTGGGGCCTTTCGAGCCCGCACGCGAAAGTCTCGTCGTCCGATTTCTTCCCGTACTCTTTTACGCCTCCATCCTGTTGATCGTCGGCCTGTGGCTGTGGCCACTGCTGCGCGATCTGCGAGTGCTTACGGGCGCGGCACAGAAGTTCGCGACTGACTACCGCGAGCCGCTCGACACGGCCTCGCGCACTACGCAGCTCACCGGGCTTGCCACCAATCTCGATGACATGTCGGCCCGCGTGAGTCAGCTCATCCAGTCGCAGAAGGAGATGACCGCTGCGTTGTCGCACGAGATGCGCACACCGCTCGCACGCGTGCGCTTCGCGGCCGCCGTGCTCGAAGGCGAAGTGGACGAATCATTGCGCGGCCAGTTGCGCGCGGTGAATGCCGACGTGCAGCAGATCGATGATCTGATCTCCGACATGCTCGACTACGCGCGGCTCGACCATCCCGGATTACGGATGAGCTGCCAGACTGTTCCGCTCGCGTCGTGGCTGCGGCAAGTGCTGTTGTCGTGTCCGCCGCACGAAAAGAACGTCACCACGGCACAGCAGGGCGGCATCGACACCGCCTGGATGGAGCCGCGGCTCATGGAACTGGCGCTGAGCAACTTGTTGGCCAATGCCCTGCGTTATGCGAAGCAGCGCGTGAACGTCACTGTCATGCGCGACAAGAATCTGTATCGCATCGTGGTCGAGGATGACGGCGAAGGAATTCCCGAGAGCGATCGCACCGCGGTCTTCCGCGCGTTCACCCGACTCGATACCAGCCGCAATCGCGAAACGGGTGGATTTGGCCTGGGACTGGCCATCGTCGCGCGCATCGCCGCGCTGCATCGCGGGCGGGTAATCGCCGAAGCCAGCGCGAGTCTCGGCGGTGCGAAGCTCGCGCTGGAGTGGCCAGGCGCGTGATGCAGAATTCCCCCTAAATATCAGTAGATCGCAGCCAGCTCGAGATCATTGTCGACGACCATGCCCACTCCGGGGCAATAGAACTTGATGGATTCAGAACCCGGCTCGAGCGGGCTCGTCTCGACTGTCTTGATGCAATCTTTGAACGTGCCCGCGGGCAGCATCAACTGCAGGCCGGCCGCCACGTGCTCAGCGCGATCGAGGGCAAGCCCCGCGGCCCGCTCCTGGTAATACCGCGTGCCTAACAGGAACGCCGAATCTGGCATGATGATGCCCGGCAGCGCGCCGTTCCGGCCCGCGAGCCAGGCGCCGTCATGGCTCACGATCTCGCCATCCTCGTAGATGTCGACTTGCTCGCCAAAGTAGTAAACGTCTCGCGCCGGGGCGCATACGGAGAAGTAGTTACGCGAGATTTCCTTGAGCTCGCCGTCTTCGGTCTCGCGCTCCTCCACGACTCGCGCAATCACCTGCTGGCGGTGCTTGCCGGAACCCAGCGTGATGCGCCGGGTCTCCGCCTCGATCGTGATCCACAGCTCTTCGAGCTCCTCGCATTCCCCCTCTGCCATGCATTTCGCGTTGTTGTAATAGAGCTGGCGCCCAGGCTTGAGCGGAAAGTACGCGTTCCCCTCGTAGGGAATGAAACGGCAGGATTTCAGCGGGAAATCTTCGGTGAAGGTGGGCTCTGCGCCCTGGGCCGTGACTCCGGCCAATATCATCAACCACATGGCTGCGCGCATCGCTATCTCCTCGTGTAGGGTGCCTGAGGAGACGCTCGCGAAACGAAAATCCTTCGCGCGCCGCCGCGAAGGATTCTTCTCACAGCCACGTCTCACTTCATAACGATGGCCCAATTCTCACCGGCACATGATGACAAGGCGCTGGCCGCACGCATTCTGGCCGGCGATGAGGCGGCTTTTCGCCGGCTATTCGATGAGCTGTTCCCGAAACTGTACCGTTTCGCGATGTTGCGGCTCGATGGCAACCGCGACGACGTCTGCGAGGTCGTGCAGCAGACCTACTGCCGGGCGTTCGAACAGTTGGCGCGCTACCGTGGTGAGGCGTCGTTGTTCGGCTGGATGTGCCAGATCTGCCGCAACGCCATTGCGGATCTCGGACGGCACCGTCAACGCATGATGACGGAGGTACCGAATTCCGATCGCGACGAGACCATCGAATCCTTCCTCGAAGCCCTTTCAGCGCCCCTCGAAGACGAACCTGAATCACAAGTTGTACGCATGGATCTGATCCGCCTGGTGCAAAGCACGCTTGATTGCCTCCCCACACATTACGGAGATGTGCTCGAGTGGAAATATGTCGATGGGCTGCCCCTCAATGAAATCGCGACGCGCCTCGCGCTCGGCCCCAAGGCCGCGGAGTCGCTGCTCGGCCGCGCGCGCGCCGCGTTTCGCGAGGCGATGGCACTGGTGGCCGGATCGCGCGAAGACTTGCCGGAATGGTTAGGTGGGCAACATGTCTGACAATCCGGAAGAACGGGATTCCGTCGGAGCCTTGATTCGCGCGGTGGGACGGCGTTCCGCTCCACCGCGCGAAGACTACGAGCGGGTGCTCGGCGCCAGTCGTGCCGCGTGGCAGCGCGCGGTGCACCAACGCGCGCGACGTCGCTGGATGTATGCGCTCGCCGCCACGGTGGCATTCGTTGTGCTCGGCGCGGGAGTACTGCGTCACCTCGACGATTCTCAACCGGCGGTGGTGGCCGCCATCCTTGCGAACACCAGCGGTGCTGTTTTTGGTGGCACTGCGGCCGGCGAGGAGTGGCGTTGGCTGAATGAAAGCGGCGTGCCGCTCATCACCGGAACGCGGCTGCGTACCGACGCCTCCGGCCGCGCGGCGCTGCGGTTGGTACCGGACACTTCATTGCGGGTCGCGGGCTCGACAGATTTGGTGTTGCGGCCAGGCAATCGCGTTGAGCTGCTCAATGGCCGCATCTATCTCGATACCAGAGGCGCGCACGACGGCAAGGTGGAAATTGTGACTCGCTTCGGAACGTTGCGCGATGTGGGAACGCAGTTCGAGGTGTTAGCCGCCGATACGGGCTTGCGCGTGCGCACACGCGAAGGCGCGGTGACACTTACGCGCGGCCGATCCGAGGTCGTGCTGAGGTGCGCGGTCAGTGAGGAGCTGCGCATCGATTCGCACGGGCATGTCGAGCGCGGCCACATCACACCACACGACGCGGATTGGGCGTGGGCCGAAATGCTCGCGGAGCCGCCGCGGGGTCCGGAGCTGCCGCTGCTGCGATTTCTCGACTGGGTCGCACGCGAGACCGGTCGCGCCCTGCGCTACGACTCGCCCGAAACCGAGACGCGCGTGGGCAAAGTCATCTTGCACGGCACCACGCCCGACCTCGCTCCACTACAGGCTATGGAGGTTGCGCTGGCTACCACCGACGTCGACTACTCGCTGCCCGATGACGGCACCATACTGCTCCGGTACCGGCGATCGCCCTGATCCGGCGTTAGACTGATTCATGGCACGCGACAGGGATACTTCACGACGCGCGCGAAGCGTCGTCCTCACGCTGCTGGCGTTGTCGTGGATCGCCAGCGCGAGCGCCGCGCCGCCTGGATTCAAAGGCCGCCCGGTCAGTGAAGTTCTGCAGCACCTTCAGGATCAAAGCCTGCAGTTTCTCCATAGCAGCGAGCTCGTAAAGGATTCGCTGCTCGTCGGCATTGAACCCAGCACTCGCGACCGCCTCGGCATTGCGCGTGAAGTGCTCGCGGAACATGGCCTCGAGATTCGTTCCGTGAACCCGGGGCTCTATATCGTCGTTCGAAAGCACGATGGGCAACGCTGG
>DASTTJ010000284.1:0-8227 GCA_035760205.1 Steroidobacteraceae bacterium
CCGGACGCGATCCCTCCGTCCGCGCCCCTCTTCGGCAGCGGCGTGGACAGCGTAGGACTCGATTCGATCGACGCCCTGGAAATTGCCCTCATGATCCAGCAGCACTACGGCGTGGAGCTGCGGTCCGAAGATGCCGCGGTCAGGGCCGCGTTCGGGTCGCTGCGGTCACTGACCGAGCACGCGCTGCGCAATCGCGCCGCGGATTGACCTTGCCGGGTCGAACAGACCCGTCTGCACCGCCCCATGTTCTGGCTCGCACTCGGTTATCCCCTCCTCGCCCATCTGGCTGTGCTCACGCACGATCGACGGCTCGAATGGCTCGCTCTCGTCTGGTTGCTTGGCATCGCCATGAGTGGCGCTTTGATCCAGCGCCGGCCGTGGGCCATAAGCGTGCTGCTGGTGGGCAGCGCGCTCTTGTACTGGCTGGTCATCGAAGGCAATGGGTTGTACGCGCTGTATGTTCCGGCGGCGGCCATCCCCGCCGCGTTGTTCATGCTGTTCACGCTCTCGCTGCGGGCGGGGGAGACTCCGCTGGTGACACGCATCGCGCGCCTCATGCACGACGGCCCCCTGCCTGACGATCTGGTGGTCTACACACGCCACGTGACACAGCTCTGGTGTGGCGTCTGTGCGGCAATGTTCCTGTCCGCGGTGCTGCTGGCGCTGTTTGCGCCCCCGAAGCTGTGGTCGCTGATGACCAACGTCGTTCATTATGTTGTCCTCGGTGCGGTGTTCATTCTGGAATACGGGTACCGGCGTTGGCGTTACCGCCACCACGAGCACACCGGGTTGTTCCAGTATCTGCGGCGCCTGGCGCGCACCAAACTCAAGGTCTGAACGACGATGCAGTCGCTTCGATTGCTGGCGATCGACGGGCTCGATGCCGGTATCGCCCATTACCGCGATACGACGATCGGCGCGGCGCAGTTCGTGGCGCAGGCCGAACACGTGGCGCAGGCGTTACCGCGGGCGGCGCAGGTGATCAACCTGGCGGATAATCGTTACCACTTCCTGCTGGGCTGGGTGGCGGCGTGTCTGCGGGGCCAGGTGACGCTGTTGCCGTCGGGTGGCACCAGCGACGTGCTGGCGAAATTGCGCCACGAATATCCGGACCATCACACGATCGATGACGAATCCATCGGGCGCCTCCTCGCGCAGGCACCCGCGCCGAGCCGCGAAACCGTTCCGGCGCATTGGCAATTACCCGCAGACCGCATCGTGGCAATCGCTTTCACTTCCGGATCGACGGGTGCCCCCACGCCGCATCCGAAAACCTGGGGCAGTCTGTTTCGCAATTCGCGGCTGGCGGCGAACGAGGTGCTGGGCGGCACGCATCGCTCGCTGGTCGCAACCGTTCCGCCGCAACACATGTATGGCCTCGAAGCGTCATTGTTGAGCGCGCTCACCGCACAGAGTTTCCTCTTCGACGACAAACCGTTCTATCCCGCCGATGTGCGGCGCGCGCTGGAAGCCGTGCCGGCCCCGCGCGTGCTGGTCACTTCGCCCGCGCATCTGAGTGTCCTGGCGGAAGCCGCCGTCGATCTACCGCCCCTGGAGCGGGTGGTCTCCGCCACCGCATCATTGCCGGTCGAACTGGCGCGACGCATCGAAACCGCGTGGAATACCCAACTCGTGGAGATCTACGGCTGCACCGAAGCCGGCGTGATGGCGCACCGCAGGCCATCGCAATCCGAAAGCTGGCGCACGTTCGAGGGCGGAACGATGACGACGACCTCGGGCGTCGCCGAATATCGCGCACCGCAGCTTCCGGGCCCCGTGCCGCTGCAGGACGTACTCGAGCTGCGCACTGCCACGGAGTTTTCCCTTCACGGCCGGGCAGCGGATCTGGTCAAGGTGGCAGGCAAGCGCACGTCGCTGCAGGAACTCACGCGGCAGATTCTGACGGTGCCCGGAGTTCTCGATGCCGTGGTGTTCCTGCCGGACGCCGACGCGCGTCCCGCCGCGGCCGTGGTGGCGCCCGGCCTGACCGTGGCCGCCATATTGCGCGAACTGCGCACCCGCCTCGATGGCGTGTTCGTTCCACGCCCACTGGTGATTGTCGAGAAACTGCCTCGCAACTCCGTGGGCAAGTTGCCACGCGAGGTGTTGCTTCGTCTTTTGACACAGGCGCGCTCATGAACGGCACCGTTACGAGTGTGATCGTCGTGTCAGCGAATCACCCATCGCTCGCCGGGCATTTTCCGGGGCAGCCGGTGGTGCCCGCCGTTGTGCTGCTCGATGCGGTGCTGGCTGCGATCCGGTCCAGCGAGGATCTCGTGCTGCGATCGATTCCTGCCGCGAAGTTCCTGCAGCCGGTGTTGCCCGACGAGCGTATCGAACTACACGTTCATTTCACCGTCATCGATGCGGCGCGGCTGCGGGCCAGCTTTCAGGGGCTGCGCACCACCTCGATCGTCTTCGAAGGATCCTTCATCGTGTCGCCGCCGGATCCGCCACCATGAGCGACTGGCGCAGCCACCAGGAGCGAAGCACACCCTCCATGGTCAGGCTGATCGTCCGGCTGGCCACGGTTCTGCGGCGCCCGGTCGTGCGGCCGCTGCTGTACCCGATCGTGGCGTATTTCCTGGTGACCAGTCCGACGGCGCGGACCGCGTCGCGAAACTACCTGCGGCGGGTGCTCGATCGGCGTCCCGGCTGGCGGGACCTGTGGCGGCATTTCTTCGCGTTTGCGAGCTGCACGCTCGATCGCATCTTCCTGCTGTCCAAACGCCATGACGCCATCGAGGTGGATGTCGACCGCCCGGAAAACGTACGCGCCACCGTCGCGCGCCAGACCGGATGCCTGTTGTTCGTCGCGCATTTTGGCAGCGCGGAATCCTTGCGCCTGATCGCGGTCGACCGGCGCGGCCTGCCGCTCTCGATTCTGCTCGACCGCAAACATGGCCGCATGCTCACCGAACTACTCGAAGAGCTGAACCCCGAACTCGCCCGGAGCACTATCGACGCGGCGCAACGCGGACCTGCGCTGGTGCTCAACCTCAAAGAAGCGGTGGAAGCCGGCCGGATGCTCGGGATCATGGTCGACCGGGCGCTCACCAGTGATCGCACGGTGACCGTCGACTTCCTCGGTGGCCGCGCGCGTTTTCCGGTGGGTCCCTGGCAGATGGCGCACGCGCTCAACGTCCCGATCATCCTGGGGTTTGGTGTCTATCACGGCGGCAACCGTTACACCGCGCACTTCGAACTCTTCGCCGAGCACTTGCGTCTGCCGCGGGAGGACCGCGAGGCGGCCATCGCCGGCGTTGCGCAACGGTACGCGCAGCGGCTCGAGCACTACGTGCGCATCGCGCCCTACAACTGGTTCAACTTCTACGACTACTGGCAACCGGAGACGCCGACCGATCATGAACCCGCTGCCCGTTAGCTCCTACACCCTGTCTTCCGCCGTGGGCGCGGGCCGCGCGGCTCACGTGCTGGCGTTGCGCGCAGGCACCACCGGACTCCGCCAGCTCGCCTTCGACACCAACAATCTCGATTGCTGGCTCGGCGAAGTGCGCGAATTCGACGTACCACTCACGGGTGCGCTGGCCGAATGGGACTGCCGTAACAATCGCCTGGCCGAGTTCGCACTCAACCAGGACCATTTTCTCGACGCCGTCGCCGCCTGTCGCGCTCGGCACGGCACCACGCGCGTGGGCGTGTTCATCGGCACCAGTACCTCGGGCGTGCAACACACCGAGCTCGCGTATAGAGAGCGTGAAGCCGCGACTGGCGCGCTGCCCGGATGGTTCGACCAGAAACGCACGCAGAACATTTTCTCCGTGGCGGCATTCGTGGCACTTCGGCTCGGACTCGGCGGTCCCGCGCTTGCGATCTCGACCGCGTGTTCGTCGAGCGCCAAAGTCTTTGCCGCCGCGCGTCGCGCGATCGCAGCGGGTGTATGCGATGCGGCCGTGGTCGGCGGTGTCGACAGCCTCTGCCTGACGACGCTTTACGGTTTCAATTCCCTGCAGCTCATCTCCGCCGATATCTGCCGGCCCGCGGATGCGGCGCGCCTGGGAATCTCGATCGGCGAAGCGGGCGGGTTCGCGCTGCTCGATCCTTCCGCCGAGAGTGCTTTGGCGCTGCTCGGTTATGGCGAAACCAGCGATGCGTTTCACATGTCTTCCCCAGAGCCCGCCGGCCGGGGCGCCATCGAATCGATGGGCGCGGCGTTGGCACGCGCCGATGTTGCGCCTCACGAGATCGACTACATCAATCTGCACGGCACCGGCACGGTGGCCAATGACAACGCCGAGAGCCGAGCGGTTTGCGAGGTATTCGGAACTGCCACTCCCTGCAGCTCGACCAAAGGGTGGATGGGTCACACGCTCGGCGCCGCCGGGATGGCCGAAGCCGCTGTCAGCCTCATGACGATCGAACAGGGATTCATGCCACGCAGCCTGAATACGCGAGCCAAAGACCCCGCCATCGAAGCCGGCGTATTGCTCGAGACGCGAATCGCGCCTGTACGGCGCGTGCTCAGCAATTCATTCGGCTTCGGCGGCAGCAATTGCAGCCTGCTCTTCGGACGCTTGTCATGAGTGCGCTGTTCATCGAAGCCGTGGGACTCGCCACGCCAGGATTGCCGTCGTGGCAGGAAGCCAGCGCAACGTTGCGCGGCGAAAAACCTTTCGTGCAAATGCCGTTGGCGCCGCACACGCCCGCGCTGCTGCCGCTCAACGAGCGCCGAAGGGCGACGCCGGCGATCAAGCTTGCGTTTCGCGCCGCCGAGGACGCGATGCAGGGCACGGCGTTGGCCGCGGCGAGTCTAGCTACCGTCTTCGCATCGTCCGACGCGGACCTCGCCATCGTTCATCGCATCTGTCTCGCGCTGACCGCGACGCCCCGCCTTGTCTCACCGACGGATTTTCACAATTCCGTGCACAACGCCGCGGCGGGCTACTGGAGCATCGCGGCGGGCGCCCGCAATGCTTCGACGAGCATCAGCGCGCACGATGGCTCCTTCGCTGCCGGCTTGCTCGAAGCCTGTTCGCAAGTCCTGGTCGATGGCTGCGACACGTTGCTCGTCGCATTCGACATGCCGGCGCCCGAACCTCTGCACGCCAAGCGATGGATGGCGCATCCGGCCGCCGTTGCCCTGGTGATGACGCGACAACCCACGCCTGGCTCGATCGCCGCACTGAGCTGCGCCACCACTTCCGAGGTGGAAGACAAACTCGACCACTCCGCGTTCGAACAACTGCGGTTCGGCAATCCCGCGGCCCGCGCCCTGCCGTTGCTGCAAGCGCTGGCACTTCGGCGATTCGGCCGTGTGGTTTTGCCGATGGGCCTGGGCGCGAATCTTGCCGTCGAGCTCAGCGCACCATGAACGACTCCGCGGAAATCGACCGTCACGCGCTGCTGCGACTCATACCCCACGCCGGCAGCATGTGCCTGCTGGATCGCGTCGTCGCGCACTCCGAGCACGCCATCGAGTGCATTGCCCGCTCGCACCTGGCCCCCGATCATCCTCTGCGGCGCGAGGGCCAGCTTACGGCGTTGCCTCTGGTCGAGTACGCGGCACAGGCCATGGCGGCACACGGCGCTTTGCGCAGCGGCGGAGTCCAGCGAGGCATGCTGGCGGCGTTGCGCGAGATCCGGTTCTTCGTCGATCGCATCGATACGATCAACGCTGAGCTGAACATTCACGCCACGCGGCGAATTGCGCAAACCACCGGGTCGCTATACGACTTCCAAGTCCACGCGAACGGCCGGCCGCTGTGCGAAGGACGAATCGCCATCGCGTTCGTCTAGCCCCCGCATTTCGCGGCAATCTTCTCGGTGGTTTCGCGCCCCATGGCTTCCGCGGCGGGGGAAAGCGTCAAATCCTTGCCGATGACCTTTTGACCCAGGTCTGACCGCGAGAAGTCGGAGATGGCCGCGAGTTGTGCCGGCGTGATTTCTTCCTTGCCGGAAACCTCGGGCAACACCGACGCGTCGCCCTGCCGGCTCCGGAGGCGGCGCAACAAGCCTTCGACGTATTTGACGCCGGCATCCGACTGGAAGAACACCAGCGACGCGTCGATCTCTGGTGGGCTCAATACGCTTTCGACTACACGCGCCCAGCCCGCGGTGTAGTCGGTGTACGAGATGCGTTTCACGCAAGCGTTGTTGGTCTTCCCGTATCGCTCGCGCATCGATCCGCCGAGAAAGGCGAGCTTGGCGGTGGCCACGGCTATCTCGTCGGAGCGCATGGCGCGCACCAGCGCGACTGACTTTGCGCTGTCTGCGGCATGCGCTGACGCGGCCGTCAGCAGCGCCAGGCCAAGGCAGATCACAACTGGTTTCATGCGGTTATCCAAGTAACGAACCGTGGCAGAATCGGATTGCGGAATATACCGCAAGGAGGCTGAATGACGCGGCGACTGATTTCCTCGGGATCGACGTTCGAAAAGAGCATTGGTTATTCGCGCGCCGTGGTCGATGGCGAATGGGTATTCGTGTCCGGCACCACCGGCTTCGATTATTCGAACATGACCATCCAGGATGATGCCGTGGCGCAGTGCGAGCAGGCGCTCAAGAACATCGCGGCGGCCCTCAAGCAGGCGGATTCCTCGTTCGCCGACGTGGTGCGCGTGCATTACCTCATGACAGAGCCTCAAGATTTCGAACGCTGCTGGCCGGCCATGGGCAAAGCTTTCGGTGCCGGGCGCCCGGCCGCCACCATGATGGTGGTGGGGCTCGCGGACCCGCGCATGAAGATCGAGATCGAAGTGACCGCGCTGCGCCGCAAAGCGGCACCGCGCAAGAAGAAAGCGAAAGCCGCTCGCCGCAAGAAGTAGCGATGCCCTCCGACTACGAAAAGTTAGGCGCCTTCTACCTGGGTCGTGAATTCGATCCGGGCGCCAACGCGCTGAAGGACGACCTGGTCCTGTACGATTCCAAGGACCTGACCACTCACGCCGTGTGCGTCGGCATGACAGGCAGCGGCAAAACAGGCCTATGCCTGTCGCTGCTCGAAGAAGCCGCCATCGACGGTGTTCCCGCCATCTGCATCGATCCCAAGGGCGACCTCGGCAATCTGCTGCTCACATTCCCGAACCTTGCCCCCGGCGACTTCGAACCCTGGGTGGATGCCGGCGATGCGGCGCGCAAGGGCATGAGCGTCGGCGAGCTGGCGGCGAAAACCGCCGAGACCTGGAAGACCGGCCTGGCGGAGTGGAACCAACCTCCCGAACGCATCGGCAGATTGCGCTCCGCCGCCGACATCTCTATCTACACGCCGGGCGCCGAGACCGGCCTGCCGTTGTCTGTGCTACGGTCTTTCTCGGCGCCTGTCGGGTCGGATGGGGGACAGTCCCCTTTGGGGACAGTCCCCGATCTTCCAAATGGTGCGTTGCGTGACCGCGTGGGCTCGGTGGTATCCGGGTTGCTCAGCCTGATGAGCATCGAGGCCGATCCCATCGGTTCGCGCGAACACATTCTGCTTGCCAACATTCTCGAGGGAACGTGGCGGGCCGGCCTCTCACTCGATATGACCGGCCTCATCCAGGCCGTGCAGAAACCGGCGTTCGACAAGCTGGGGGCGTTCGATCTCGAAACCTTCTTTCCCGCGAAAGACCGTCTCAAGCTCGCGATGCAGCTCAACAACCTGATCGCCTCGCCGGGCTTCGCCACGTGGATGCAGGGGGAACCGCTCGATGCGCAGCGCCTGCTGTTCACGCCCGATGGCAAACCGCGCATCTCGATCATCTCCATCGCGCATCTCAACGATGCCGAGCGCATGTTCATCGTCACGCTGGTGCTCAACGAAGTCATCGCCTGGATGCGCAGCCAGTCGGGCACGGGCTCGTTGCGCGCCATCCTCTACATGGATGAGATCTTCGGGTTTTTTCCGCCGACAGCGAACCCGCCCTCCAAACTACCCATGCTCACGCTGCTCAAGCAGGCGCGTGCATTCGGTCTGGGCGTGGTGCTCGCCACGCAGAATCCGGTCGATCTCGATTACAAGGGCCTGGCGAACTGCGGCACCTGGTTCATCGGGCGGCTGCAGACCGAGCGCGACAAGCTGCGCGTCATCGAAGGATTGAAATCCGCTCTGGCGGGCGCCGAAGACGGCGCGGACCTGGAAGCACTCATGTCGAGCCTCACGCAGCGCGTATTCCTCATGCGCAACGTGCACGACGACGCGCCGGTGCTCATGAAGACGCGATGGGCGCTGTCCTACCTGCGCGGACCGCTCACGGGGCAGGAGATTGTGCGGGTCATGAGCACGCGCAAGGGC
>DASTTJ010000285.1:0-2729 GCA_035760205.1 Steroidobacteraceae bacterium
CCCGCCTCGCCGCGCTGGCCATCGAGCGCAATCTCGCCGAAGAAGCACTGCGAGCCAGCGAAGCGAAGTTCCGCGGGTTGTTCGAGGGCGTCATCGAAGGTGTTTACCAGAGCACGCGCGATGGCCGGCTGGTGTCGGTGAACAGCGCGTTCGTGAAGATGCTCGGCTACAGTTCCGCCGAGGAGATGTACGCACTGCCGAGTTCGGTGATGTTGTACTGGAGCGCGACCGATCGTGCCGATTTCGTCCGGCGTGTCGATTCGGACGGCGAAGTGCGCTCAATGGAAGTCGTGCTGCGCCGGCGCGATGGCACGCACGTGGTGGCGCTGGAAAACTCCCGCGGCGTGCGCGACGGCAGTGGACGTATCGTCGGCTACGAAGGCACGGTGTCCGACATCACCGAACGCAAGCGCGCCGAACAGGCGATCTTCGCGGAAAAGGATCGCGCGCTGGTCACACTGCAATCGATCGGCGACGCGGTGATCAGCACCGATGCGGGTGCGCGCATCGACTACCTGAATCCGGTCGCCGAACGCCTCACGGGCTGGTCGGTGCACGAGGCGCGCGGAGTTCCGATCGGCGAAGTGCTGCAGCTCATCGATGAATCCACGCGCCAGCCCGTGGCTTACAAACTCGATCGAGTGCTCATCAATGGTGAGACCTCGGTGCCGTCAGATCACAACGTGCTGGTGAATCGCCGCGGCGAAGAGCTGGCGATCCAGGAAACCGCCACGCCGATCCGCAACCGCGAGGGCGAGGCGATCGGCGCCGTCATCGTGTTCGGCGACGTCACCAAGGAACGGCGGCTGAAACGCGCGCTGTCCTACCAGGCCAGCCACGACGCGCTCACCGGCCTCATCAACCGGCGCGAGTTCGACTTGAGGCTGGAAACTGCGGTGACGGCCGCGCAGCGCGGCGAAGGCGAATACGTGCTGCTGTACGTCGACCTCGACCAGTTCAAGGTGGTGAACGACACCTGCGGTCACAGTGCGGGCGATCGCCTGCTGCGCGACATCACCAGTCTCCTGCAAACACGCGTGCGCGCCTCGGACAGCATCGCGCGCCTGGGTGGCGATGAGTTCGGCCTGTTGCTCGAGCGCTGTTCACTGGAACAGGCGGAACGGGTGGCCGACAGCATTCGCCAGGCCATCCATGGATACCGTTTCCTCTGGGGAGCAAACAGCCTGTCGGTGGGCGCCAGCATTGGCCTCGTGCGCATCGGGCGCGAAACCACCAGCGCGGCTTCGGTGTTGTCCGCGGCCGATATCGCCTGTTACGCGGCGAAAGAGGGCGGCCGCAACCGCGTGCATGTGTACGAACGCGACCACGGCACCAACCAGCACCGCGAGATGCAGTGGGTGGGCCGCATCGCGCGCGCTGTCGAAGACGGGCGCCTGGAACTCTACGCACAGCGCATCGTCGGCATTTCAGCCAACACCGGCGACACGCCGTTCTTCGAGCTGATGGTTCGGCTGCGCGACGAAGACGGCACGCTGGTGCCGTCCAACGAATTCATCCCCGCGGCCGAACGCTACAACGTGATGGTCATGGTCGACCGGTGGGTCGTCGGGCGGGCCATCGAGTTGCTGCAGACCTGCGCAAAGGAAGGCCGGCGCCTGCCACTGGTGGCGGTCAACCTGTCGGGCACGTCGATCAACGACGAGGACTTCCTCGAGTACGTGATGTCGCGCCTGAACGATGAACAAGTGGCGCGCGCCCTGTGTTTCGAGATCACGGAAACGGCCGCGGTCGCAAGCCTCGCCAAGGCGGCGTATTTCATGCGCGAGCTGAAGGCGCGCGGCTGCCGGTTCTCCCTCGACGACTTCGGCAGCGGCGTTTCGTCGTTCGTGTATCTCAAGACCTTGCCCGTGGATTTCCTGAAGATCGACGGGCATTTCGTCGCGCACGTAGCCACCGACGTCGTGGATCGCAGCATGGTCGAAGCCATCGCCAAGATCGGTCGCGCCATGCAGGTGGCGACCATCGTCGAAAAAGTGGAGAGCGCCGAGGTGCTCCAGGTGCTCAAGCAGATCGGCGTGGACTACATCCAGGGCTTTCATGTGGGCGAGCCCTGCGCGATCGAAGACGTTTTCTCCTGCGGGAACTGACGCGCCTCACAAAACCCGTGTAGTGTTGTCGCTCATGGCAACGCCGGGGATCGTTGAGCCAGCTTTCTCATTGGGGCTGGAAGAAGAATATTTGCTCGTGGATCTCGCCACGCGTGACCTCGTCGCCGACCCGCCGGCAGAACTCCTGCAGCGATGCATCGCCGAAACCGATGGCCGTGTCAGCCCGGAATTCCTGCGCTCGCAGCTCGAAGTGAAGACTTCGGTGTGCGGCTCGGTTGCCGCCATGCGCCGCGAACTCGCCGAGCTGCGACGCAAGGTATGTGAAGTCGCGGCTGGCTACGGCATCGCGCCCATTGCGGCGTCCACCCACCCGTTCGCGCGACCGGTCCAGCGCCCGCCGCACACCGATCACGAGCGGTACGCGGATATCGCGCGCGAGATGCAGGGCGGGGCGCGGCGCATGATCATTTGCGGCATGCACGTGCACGTCGGCCTGGAAGACGACGAGCTGCGCATCGACGCGATGAACCAGCTGTCGTATTTCGTGCCGCATCTGCTGGCGCTGTCCTGCTCCTCGCCATTCTGGGAAGGCGACGACATGGGCATGCAGTCGTTCCGGCTCATGCTGCTGTCGTCGCTGCCGCGTACCGGGCTGCCCGA
>DASTTJ010000286.1:0-3672 GCA_035760205.1 Steroidobacteraceae bacterium
AGCGCATGTCTACTACGAAACTGGTAATCGCTGCGTCCGCCATCCTCCTGATGGCGGCCGCATTCGCCGTCGAACACGAGCCAGGTAATGCCTCGGATACGACCTCGGCTTCCGTTGCTGCGCTCAAGGCGAATCTTGGCAATCCCGCGGGCCTGGTGATCGACGAGGTGCGTGTGACCGATAATGGCGTCGCGTGCATCGAGTACCGCGTCAGCAAGAGTCGTGGCCATGCCGTGGTGCAGAGCAACGAGGTGCTGAAGAGCTCGTCGGATTCCGAGCGCTTCGACAAGGCGTGGAATGAACATTGCCTCGGGCCGCGCGGCGGCATGACCAGCAGCCAGTAGACGCGCGGCGTTGGCCCCGGCCACCAGCCGATCCATCGCCTGCTTCCGTGGATTCGTCAATCAGCGCTTCTTGAGATGCGACGCGCGCGGGATTCTTCGCGCGCCAAATCATCACCAGAGGTATTGACGATGACTCCATCAAAAGGAATTGCTTTCATGCTGGCGCTCTTCGCCTGCAGCGGCCTCGCGAACGCAGGCGACAAGAACTGCCGGCCGGTGAACGCGCTGATCGTCGACACGTCGGCGCCGGAGAACTGCCCAAGCCCGTACCGGTTCTGCGCGGTGGGAACGGTCGAGGGCAATCGTGGATTGAACGGGACTACCTACTTCGTGCTGGACGGCGTGGGCACGGCACCGGTCAGCGCGCCGGGCTTCAGTGTGATGAGCGGCCTTTTGGTCTACACGACGGATGAAGGCACGCTAACGGTGCGCGAGACCGGCGTCGCCAAGCTTTCCGGAACCCCGTCGAATGGCGTGCTCTCGTTCATCCAGGAAATCGTTTCGGGCACGGGCAAGTTCGCCGGCGCAACCGGTGTGCTCTACAACACGGCGACGGACGTGAACGGCGT
The DNA here is from genome assembly GCA_035760205.1 of Steroidobacteraceae bacterium. GTDB lineage: Bacteria > Pseudomonadota > Gammaproteobacteria > Steroidobacterales > Steroidobacteraceae > CADEED01. The sequence continues at coordinate 914 of DASTTJ010000286.1, forward strand.
GTTCTACAGCGACATCACGGGCAACTTGTGCCTGGTGCGCAAGCCGCGCAACTGATTCGTCGAGGGGGCGCGGGGAGGATGGGATGGTCCTCCTCCCCGCTGCAGCGGCTCAGTTTCCGGCCACTTTCAGCTCGTCCACCGCCTGCTTCCACGCGTCCACCTGATAGTCCGGCTTCTCCGACTTCGTGTTTCTCACATCATCATTTCCGCAGATCCATCGCGCGACGTGCTGCACGTTCACGGTCCAGCCATTCTCAAAGTCTTTCGCGGCGCTCTCGGGATGGTTACGCACGCGCTCGGCCTTCGCGCAGACGTTTTCCTGCGGATCGAACAGCCCGCGCATGGTGCTCATGACCTCTTTGCGATTCATCACCACGAAGTCGCTGGCGGACTCGCGCAGGAACAGCGAGCTGTCGGGCATGCTGGCTAGATGAGGATTGGTCAGACGGATGTGCGGCGCGAACATCCAATGGGTGCCGAATCCTCCGCGCGAACGGAATGCGACGGGCAGCGGCAGGTAGTGCACGCGCAGCTTCCTGCCCTGCTTGTCGACGAGGCCACGCACTTCCTCTAACAACATCTGGGTCAGACCGGCGTTGAGGCGTTCTTTGGAGCCACCAGTGGCGGCACCGACACCGCGATCATCGCTGTAGTCGTAGTCGATGGCGGAGGCCTCGAATGCCAGCACGTGGATGTCGGAAATCTGCGCGCCTTCCGGCAGGCTCTTCAGGCTGCCACGCAGCGCGTACAACGCGGACACCAACCCCAGGTTCTCGGTGGCGCCACCGTCGGTGACGAAATACGAGCGGGAGCACTCTTCCTGGTTTTCGGTGTAGAGAATCACACGCGCGTTGGAAAACACGGGCGGGAAGTTGGCGGTCAGAGCGGAGGCGGCGGCGAGCGGCACGGCATCGATGTTCACGATGCTGTACGGCAGCCACATGTCGGGCGGGTCATCCGACAGCCCCGCCTCGGGCTGCTTCGGTGCCTGCGGAAAACCGCTGACGTTCTTGAGGTTGGTGAAGATGAGGCGGCCGCCAGCAAGGTTGGCATAGGGCCGCGCCTTCTCGACGCAGTCTTCATCGCGCGGGCTGGCGATGCGCCCGGCCATGAGCTGCGAGTCCTCGTACGGATGTCCGCTGACCGCGGAGTTGAGTATGAGCGTGGGTCCCTCGAGGGCGCCGAACGTACGCGGATGTTTGGCGAATGCGCGATGCTCGAGGCTCTCTTGCAGAAGCGCGCCGAGCGAGGTGGTGCCGGCGATGCGCAGCTCCCCAATGCCTTCGAGCACATCCTGGATGTACGGCGCGGAAACGACGGACACATATTCTTCCCAGGGCTTGTCTCCGGAAGGCGTAGCGGTTCCGGGCCGGGTGGTAGTCAGCCGATCGTATCGGCTGGCGAATACGGCGGCGGACACGCCTCCTCCGGAGACGCCCGAGAGCAGCACGACGTCACGCGCACGATCGATCTGCGCGATTCCCTCGAGCGCCACGGCGGTATACACGGCGGCGCGCGTGCCGCCACCCGATGCGGCGACCACGATGGACGGCCTCCCCGCCGCGGCCTGCGATGTGAGGCGGGCGCCGAGCGCATCGTCGACGCGCGCGGGCGCGTAACCTGGCGCGACGGTCTGCTGGTTAACCATGGGCTCGACGTCGAGCGGCAGGGGCACGGCTTTGTTGATGGCGAGGCCCATCGCGACGACGAGCAGACCGTTCAGGATGCCGAAGTAGAGCCTGATGCGGCGCTCGATGTCGTGCGCCTTGTCGGTCCCTGTCTTGAATCTCGCGCCGAGCGCGTAAAACAACTCGACGAATCCGAAGGTGGTGAACGCCACACCCTGGGGGTGTTTGCGCCTGCGCGGGTCCACATGCGTATACCAGCCGAGTGCGACGAAGCGGCCCGGGCTGTGCAACGCGATGTACCGGCCACTGTGCTCCGCCCAGCAGGCTTCGGCCTTGGGATCAGGCTGGAACTGGCAGGGCAGCCAGCCTTTGCGCGACTGCTTGCGGTCGCCGAGCATCCCTAACAACTCGCCACCTATCCAGTGGTTGATCCAGAACTCGAAGAACCACACGGCGATGTACATCATGATCATGATGATGAAGAGCACGCCCGTGGGTGTGGCATCGAGAACGGTGGTCACGTACTGGAAGTTGGCCAGCCGGGCGATGCCGATGATGATCACGAACAAGGACACGACCAGCGGCGTGCCGACGAGGAACCAGCGGTCGATGTGGATGAGCATCTGCGCCCAGCGCGTCGACAGCGTGGCGTACATGAGCAGCACTGCGCTGATGATGGCGAAGCCGATGACCAGCGGCACCAGTGTGGTCGAGGGCGCAATGAACGCGACGAACGCCGGCAGCAGCAGGAAATGCAGCAGGTGGCCGAAGACGCCCGTGACGGCAGCGGACAACAGGCGCAGCCAGGAAACATCGGGCGGATCGCGTTCATCCTGCAGCAGATCTGCGCACTTGAGCGAATTGGAAAACTCTTCACAGGTATCTACGGGAACCTTGCGGAACATCCACCAGGCGAGCACCCGCGCAAGCAGCGCCACGCCCAGCAGGATGCCGAGCACTACGAGATAGACGTGCGGATAAAAGCCGCCGGCGGCTTCGCTCGGCGGATCTGGCATGAACTGCAGCCACAAGACAGCGATGACGGCGCCTAACAAGGCCGTGCTGGTGACAAAGACCAGGAAGGTACGATGCGCACCCCACAGCCGCCAGATGGTGAACGCGCCCGCGACC
>DASTTJ010000287.1:0-2146 GCA_035760205.1 Steroidobacteraceae bacterium
AGGCGTTCCTGGAAACGCGCCCTCTGCTCTTCCTTGCTGATCTGCAGGAAAATTTTTACAACGCGGGTGCCGCAAGCATCCAGCAGACGCTCGAATTCGTTGATCTGTTCGTATCTGCGGCTCCAGACATCTTCTGGAACCAGGTCATTCACGCGCACGATGAGCACGTCTTCGTAATGCGAGCGGTTGAACACCGCCATCTCGCCCCGCGGCGGTGCATGTTGATGGATGCGCCACAAATAGTCGTGGCGCAGCTCCTCGCCGCTCGGCGCCTTGAATGCTGTCACCGTGCAGCCCTGCGGATTGAAGGCGCCGAACACACGCCGGATGGTGCTGTCCTTGCCGCCGCCATCGATGGCTTGCAGCACGGTCAACATGGCGAATCTCTTGTCGGCGTACATCTTGTATTGCAGTTCCTCGAGCCGCGCGAGGTTCTCGTTCGTCGCGGCGACGGCTTTTTCCTTTTCCCAGCCATAACAACGATCCGCGTCGGCATCGATGAGCTTGGGGCGTGATCCGGGGCGGATACGCAGCCGGTCGGGAATGTCGCGTCGCGGCACGGGTCTTTGACTCACCGGGGCACCTGCTGAGTGATGCAATGAATGTTGCCGCCACCTAACAGAATCTCGCGCGCCGGCACGCCGACCACCTTGCGTCCGGGGAACGCGCGCTTGAGCCGCGCCGCGGCCAGCTTGTCAGTCTTGTTGTCCAGCAGTGGCATGACGATCCCCCGATTGGCGATGTAGAAATTGACGTAGCTGCCGGCCAGCCGTGCGCCGGCATCGCGTTTTTGCGAAGTCTCGCGCGTAAGAATGCCGGCGGCTTCGCTCGGACTGAGTTCCAGCGGGCCGGGCATGGGCAGCTTGATCACGCGGATCGCGCGGCCGCGTGCATCCCGTGCCGCACTCAGGCGTTCGAGCGCGTCGGCCGATACCACGTACTGCGGATCGCGCACGTTGTCCGTCCAGTGCAACGCGACGACGCCAGGCTTGACGAAGCAGGCCAGGTTGTCGATGTGCCCGCCGGTCTCGTCGGCAATGACGCCCTCACCCAGCCAGATCACCGCCTGCACGCCAAGGTACGACTTGAGGTGATCCTCGATCTGCTCGCGGGACAGCTCGGCATTGCGATTGGGGTTCAGCAAACATTCTTCGGTGACCAGCGCCGTGCCCTGTCCGTCCACGTGGATGGCGCCGCCTTCGTTGATGAGCGGCGCGCGATAACGATCGCAGCCCTCGACTTCGAGCACCTTGTGCGCCACTGCATCATCCTGATCCCATGGGAAATACAGACCGCTTTGCAACCCGCCCCAGGCATTGAAACGCCAATCGACGCCGCGCTTGTGACCTTTTTTGTTGGTGACAAACGTGGGACCGACGTCGCGCATCCAGGCGTCATCGTGCGAGATCTCGATCACGCGGATGTGCGGCGGCAACTGCGCACGGGCATATTCGAAGTAATTTGCGGAGACGCCAACGCTAACGGGTTCGAAGCGCGCGATGGCCGTGGCCACCTCGGCAAAGGCGCGCTGCGCGGGCTGAGCACCGGTGCGCCAGTTGTCAGGACGTTCCGGCCAGAGGATCCAGCAGCCGGCGTGCGGTGCGTACTCGGCAGGCATGGAAAAGCCGTCGGCGAGCGGGGTGGAATCGAGTGTTTTTGCCATGGGACAGGATTGTAGCGGGCCCAAGCTGCGGCAAAGCACGCTGTGCTAGCATCGCGGCCCTTCCGCCCCCCCCGAACGCTCAAGAGAAAGCAACACGATGGCAACTACGCCCACGAGTCCTAAAGTCACGCCGCCGGCAGGCGGAGCGAAAATTTCCGTCCAGAACGGCAAGTTGACGGTCCCTGACCAGCCGATCATTCCGTTCATCATTGGAGATGGCACCGGGCCGGATATCTGGCACGCCAGCGTGCGCGTCATGGACGCGGCCGTGGCCAAGGCCTACGGCGGCAAGAAGAAGATTCATTGGCTCGAGGTTTTTGCGGGCGAGAAATCGTTCAAGGCATTCAACAACTGGCTGCCAGACGAAACCGTCGAGGCCTGCCGTGAATACCTGGTGTCCATCAAGGGACCTCTGACCACGCCCGTGGGTGGCGGCATCCGTTCGCTGAACGTGGCATTGCGCCAGATGTTAGACCTGTACGT
>DASTTJ010000288.1:0-3451 GCA_035760205.1 Steroidobacteraceae bacterium
AGCACGCCGCGGCGCGGCCAGAAATAGCCGGCGTTGTGCGCCACGGGAACAATCTTGCGGTTCTCCTGCGCAGCCAACAAAGTGCCGCTGGATCCGTAACGCCGCGTCTCGCCGGCCGCCATGCGTGTACCTTCTGGAAACACCAGGATCCATGCGCCACGCGCCATGCGCTCCTTGCCCTGAGCCAGCACTTGGTTGACCGCCGATGCCCCGGCCTTTCGGTCGATGGCGATGCAGCTCGCGAGTATGCAACCCCAGCCCACGAAGGGGATCCACAGGATCTCGCGCTTCATGACCCACACCAGCGGCGGGAACAGGATCATGATTCCGAAGGTTTCCCACGTCGAAGAGTGCTTCATGAAAATGACGTGATTGCCTTCCGGCAGGTTTTCCCGACCCTCAACCGTGTAGCGGATTCCGCACAACACGCGCGCCGCGAAAAAGACCACGTGGGTCATCACGCCCGCGAGGCGGAAACGGCCGCGAAACGACAGAAACGGGCACACGACGCAGTAAGTGAATCCGAAGACCAGCATCCACGCATACAGAAAGACATTGAAGATCAAGGAGCCAAGCAGCTGCATATCAGCCCGGCAGGCACGACAGATCGGCGATGCGCGTGAACTGGTGGCGAACCTGGGCAAGCAGCGCCAGGCGGTTTCGCCGCAGCAACGGATCTTCCGCGTTGACCATCACGCCGTCGAAGAATCCATCAACCGCGGGGCGCAACGTCGCCAGACGGGTCAGCGCCGCGCTGTAATCGCGCTTGGAAAGTGAGCGCTCGACTTCCGGAACGATGCGGGCGACGGCCTCATGCAAGGACTTCTCGGCCGGCTCCAGCAGAGCCGCGACGTCGACAGTGCCCGCGCCGCCATCGGCCTTCTTGAGAATATTCGCGATGCGTTTGTTGGCCGCCGTGAGGCTCGACGACTCGGGAAGCCTGAGAAACTTTTCGAGCGCGCCGAGTTTTGCGGCGAAATCGAGCGGTGAGACCGGTGAACTCGCGCGCACCGCGTCGAACATCTCGGTGGTGACGTTGGCGACGCCAGCGGCGCTTCCGCTATCAAGGAAGTACGCACGCAGGCGTTCGACCATGTAGTCCCACACTTCGCCTGGCGCGGTCGCGCTCTGCACGGGCTGAAGCGCGCTGGCGCGTGTCACGAGCGCGCGCAGGTCGAGATCGACGTTTTTTTCAACGAGGATTCGCAGAGCGCCGATGGCAGCGCGCCGCAAACCGAAAGGATCCTTGGTGCCGCTCGGTTTCTGACCTATCGCGAAGATTCCGGCCAGCGTGTCGAGCTTGTCGGCCAGCGCTACGGCGAGACCGGCTCCGGTCCCCGGCAGCGCACCACCTGCGCCGCGCGGTAGATAGTGCTCGTCGATCGCGGTGGCGACTTCATCGGGTTCGCCATCGGCAAGCGCGTAGTAGCGGCCCATGATCCCCTGCAACTCGGGAAACTCCCCCACCATGGAAGACAACAGGTCGCACTTGGCGAGACTCGCGGCGCGTTCGGCGCGAACGCGATCCGCATCGATGAGCAGGGCGATCTCGCCCGCCAGTGTCACCACGCGTCGTACTTTGTCGCCGACGGAACCGAGCTTGTTCTGGAAGGTGACCGCATCGAGACCCGGCAGGCGGGCGGCTAGAGTCTGCTTGCGATCCTGGCTCCAGAAGAAAGCCGCGTCGGACAATCGCGGCCGCACGACACGTTCGTTGCCGGCGCGCACCTTGGCGGGCTCCCGGCTCTCGATGTTGCTGACGGTGATGAAATGCGGCAGTAGTTTGGCGCCGGCGCCCTGCACCGGAAAGTATCGCTGGTGCTGTTGCAGCGTGGAGATGAGCACTTCGCGCGGCAGCTCCAGGAAACGCGCCTCGAACGAGCCCGCGATGGCGGCGGGCCATTCCACGAGAGCGGTGACTTCATCGAGCAGCGAGTCACTCAGCAGCGCTTCGCCGGACAGCGCCTTGGCAGCGGCGAGAACCTGTGTGCCGATGCGCGTGCGGCGCTCGCCGAAGTCCGGAATCACTTTGCCCTTCTCGCGCAGCACGGTTTCGTATTCGCCCGGATCCGCCAGCGCGAACTCCTGCGGTGCCATGAAGCGATGTCCTCGCGTGGCGCGGCCGGCATCGGTATCGAGGATGCGCGCGGGAATTATCTCCGTGCCGTACAGCAGCACCAGCCAGTGCACCGGGCGCACGAACTCGGCTGTGGAGGATCCCCAGCGCATGCGTTTGGGGATGGGCAGCGCCTCCAGCGAACGCTGCACGATGCCGGGCAGCAGGCCCGCCGTCGGCATACCGGCTTTGGTGCCTTCGAAGTAAAGGAATTCACCCTTTCCCTCGGCGACGCGCGTAAGCCCCTCGACGCCGACGCCGCACTTCTCGGCGAACTTGGTGGCGGCAATTGTGGGTTTGCCCTGTTTGTCGAAGGCTGCGTTCACAGGCGGACCCTTGAGCTTGAGCGCCTGTGAATTCTGCAGGCACGCTACCTCACCCACGCGCACGGCCAGCCGGCGTGGGGTGGCGAAGGAGCGCAGCTCGCCGTGCGGGATGCCGAGCTCGGCAAGCCCGGTGCGAATGCCGTCGGCGAAGGCGCGCTCCAGCTCGGGCAGCGCCAGTGGCGGCAGTTCTTCGGTGCCCAACTCCACGAGAAAATCGCGCGCGGTGTCGCTCATGCCGGCACCTTGCCAGGCGCGGCCGCAAGCATGGGGAAGCCGAGAGCTTCACGACTGTCGTAGTAAGCCTGCGCGACGGCTCGAGCCAGCGTTCGCACGCGCAGGATGTAGCGCTGACGCTCGGTAACGGAAATGGCCTTGCGCGCATCCAGCAGGTTGAAGGTGTGTGAGGCCTTCATCACCTGTTCGTACGCGGGCAGCGCGAGCTTCGCCTCTAACAACTTGCCGCAGGCCGCCTCGTGATCGTCGAAGTGACGCAGCAACACCGCCGTATCCGCGTGTTCGAAGTTGTAGGCCGACTGTTCCACCTCGTTCTGGTGAAAGACGTCGCGGTAGGTGACGCGACCCAGGGGTCCATCGGTCCACACGATGTCGAAGATGCTTTCCACGCCCTGCAGGTACATCGCGAGACGTTCGAGGCCGTAGGTGATTTCGCCGGTAACGGGCTTGCAGTCGAGACCGCCCACTTGCTGGAAGTAGGTGAATTGCGTGACCTCCATGCCGTTCAGCCACACCTCCCAACCGAGGCCCCAGGCGCCGAGCGTCGGCGACTCCCAGTTGTCCTCGACGAAACGGATGTCGTGAACCTGCGTGTCGAAGCCGAGCGAGCGCAGCGAACCCAGGTACAGATCGAGGATCGGAAGCGGTGATGGTTTGATGACGACCTGGAACTGGTAGTAGTGCTGCAGGCGAAACGGGTTGTCGCCATAGCGACCGTCGGTGGGACGGCGCGAAGGCTGCACGTATGCCGCGGACCAGGGTTCGGGACCGATGG
>DASTTJ010000289.1:0-6993 GCA_035760205.1 Steroidobacteraceae bacterium
CGAGCAGCGTGTTGGTGAACACCAACGTTGCGAAGCCGTTCGCTTCGAGGTTCGAACCGACGTTGAAACCGAACCAGCCGACCCACAGCAGCGAGGCGCCGATCATGACCATGGGCAGGTTGTGCGGCGGCAGGGCCGTCGTACCGTAACCAATGCGCTTGCCGAGAAGCCATGCGCCGACGAGACCGGCGATACCGGCGTTGATGTGCACCACGGTTCCGCCCGCGAAGTCGAGAGCGCCCTTGTTGAAGAGGAAGCCCGCGTTGACGTTGGCAGCCGCGCCGGCTTCAGCCGACGTGAACGCATCCGGACCGGACCAGAACCAGACCATGTGCGCGATCGGGTAGTAGCTGAAAGTCAGCCACAGGATGACGAACACGAGGATCGCGCTGAATTTCACGCGTTCGGCCAGTGCGCCGACGATGAGTGCTGGCGTGATGGCCGCGAATGTCGCCTGGAAGGCAAAGAACCCGAGCTCGGGGATGTTGGTGGCCTTGCTGAACGTGCCGGTGAGCGAGTCGCCGGTCATGCCCTTCAGGAACATCTTGTCGAACCCGCCGAAGAACGCGTTGCCTTCGGTGAATGCGAAGCTGTAGCCGAAGATGGCGAACATCAGAACGCCGACGCAGAAAATGATCATGACCTGCATGAGCAGTGACAGCACGTTCTTGTTGCGGACCATGCCGCCGTAGAACAGCGCCAGGCCCGGTATGGTCATGAGAATGACGATCACCGTGCTCGTCATGAGCCAGGAAATGTCACCCTTGTTGGGTGGCGGTGGCGCGTCCTGCGCGAATACGAGTGCCGGCAACATCATCAACAGCGCTGCGCCGAGACCGCGCATTACGCTGCTACCCTTCGTTCTCTTCTTATCTTGATGCATGTAAAAGCTCCTCAACGACATCTCAGGCTGCCGCCGCGCCGGATTCACGGGTACGTATCCGCACCGCTTCTCCGACTGGCGCCAGGAAAATCTTGCCGTCACCGGTTTTACCCGTGCGACACACATTGCTGATGGCCTCGACCACGGCTTCGGCGGATGCCGCGTCGAGCACGATCTCCACACGCAGCTTCGGGACGAACGCCACCTGATATTCAGAGCCCTTGTAGTGCTCCGAATGCCCCCGCTGCCGGCCGTAACCTGTGACTTCGGTTACGGTGATCCCCTGCACGCCGAGGCGCGCGACGGCCATTTGCAGGTCGTCGAGCTTCCACGGGCGGATGATTGCAGTGATCATTTTCATCGCATTTGGCATCGTTATCCGATGGAGCGAGCGCTTCGCGCCCGCGTATGCTCCCAATCAGCTTTGGTACAAAGTGCAGGTTCCATGCCAGCCCCCTTGTGAGCGAAGAGAGGGCCGTTGCGGCGCGAAAAGAAGGGTGGTCCCTGGCGCCGCGCCCAAAATTGGGGCGATGTAATCCGACACGCAACAAAACGGGGCAAAGTGCCCTCAACTTGTTAGGAGAGCCGTCAGTGGAGATACCCCGGGTCGAAGAACTGCTCCGTAGCCTGATGCAAGGCCTGCCGCCAGGGCTCGCATCCGGTGCCGGCACCCTTCGCGAAGACCTTGAGAACAACTTTCGCGCCGTGCTGCGGGCCAACCTCGGCAAGCTGGACCTGGCGGGGCGCGACGAATTCGACGCCCAGCGCAAGGTGCTCGAGCGCACTCGTGCGCGCCTCGAAGCCCTCGAGCGGCGTGTCGCTGAATTGGAAGCCAAGGTCGTAAGTTCAGGCAGCCGCTGAACAATTCGCCGGTCAGGCAACACAGGCAGCCAACACGGATGTTGGCGAGGTCAGCCCACGCAAATGCCAGGGAGTGGTCATGGGAAACGCACGCGTTGCGAGCCGCGCGCAGCTGGGATTGGCCGCGCCGCGAGTCGAGGTCGAAGTTCACCTGGGCGCCGGGTTGCCGGTCTTCTCCATCGTGGGCTTGCCCGCAACCGCGGTGAAAGAGAGCAAAGACCGCGTACGCGCCGCCTTGCAGAATTCCGGCTTCGAATTCCCCGCCGGGCGCATCACGGTCAACCTTTCGCCGGCGGATTTACCGAAGGAAGGCTGCCGTTACGATCTGCCGATCGCCCTCGGTATCCTGCTGGCTTCGTCGCAGTTCGCCCCGTCTGAAGAATTGCTCGCACGCTCGGAGTTTTATGGCGAGCTCGGGCTTGCGGGCGAGCTCAAGCCAATCAAAGGCGTACTGCTTGCCGCCGCGCATGCGGCGCGCGACGGTCATGCTGTCGTCGTGCCCGCGGACAACCTGGGCGAGGCGCGCTTCGCGGCGGTTGCGGGCGCACGGGGCGCGGCAACCTTGTTAGGCGTCTGCGCGTTGTTCGACCTGGGTGCGCCGGGGCCCGCTTATGTCGCGGATGAAAGTTCTTCGGCGGACGCGATCGGGCCGCCAACGGAACCCGGCGTGCCGGATCTCGCTGACGTGCGCGGACAGGCCGCGGGCAAACGCGCACTCATCGTGGCGGCGGCGGGCGGGCACAGCATTCTGCTCATTGGCCCTCCGGGCACAGGCAAGAGCATGCTGGCGCAGCGGCTGCCGGGACTTCTGCCCGCGCTCGATGGCGACGAAGCGCTCGATGTCGCATCCATTGCTTCGATCAGCACTCGCGGTTTCAATCCTCGCGAATACGGCCGTCGGCCCTTTCGCGCACCGCATCACACCGCTTCAGCCGGGGCGATCATAGGGGGTGGCCCGCGTGCGCGGCCCGGCGAAGTAAGTCTGGCGCACCGCGGCGTGCTGTTTCTCGATGAACTGCCGGAGTTCGACCGGCGAGTGCTGGAAAGCCTGCGCGAACCGATCGAATCCGGCGTCGTGGCCATTTCGCGCGCATCGCTGCAGGTGGAATATCCGGCGCGGTTTCAGCTGGTCGCCGCCATGAACCCCTGTCCCTGTGGATATCTCGGCGAGACTTCCGGGCGCTGCCGCTGTGCGCCGCCGGAAATCGCGCGTTATCGCTCGCGCATCTCCGGTCCGCTGCTCGATCGAATCGACCTGCGCGTCGAAGTGCCGGCGTTGCCCAGCGAAGAGTTGTTAGGCGAGCGCGCCCAGGGGGAGGCCGCGTTGACCAGCGCGCATGCCGCGCAGCGGGTGAAGCGTACGCGCGAGTTGCAGCGCCGCCGCGCGGGCAAGCTCAATGCCGAGTTGAGCGGCGAGGAGATCCGGCAGTTCTGCGAGCTGGATCGCCGCGGACGACTGCTGCTGGCGCAGGCGCGGCCGCGGCTCAATTTGTCGGCACGGGGCGTTCATCGAGTACTGCGGGTGGCACGGACCATTGCTGATCTGGAAATGGCCGAAATCGATCCGGAAAATAAAACGGGCCCCGTGGGGCCCGTTCATCTCGCCGAAGCATTGCAGCTGCGGCGCGGTAACGCGTGAGTAGCGTTACTTGCTCAAATCGACCATGTGATCGACGGCCTGCTTGATCAGGTCGTCCGGCCAGTCGACACGGCCGCCCTTGGCAGGCATGACACCGGCTTTGCCGTTGTAGCCCTGGATGGCGTGCGTGTAGAGCGTTTCCTTGCCCTGCGCAATTCGCGCGCCCCAGGCGCCCTTGTCGCCGGACTTCGGTGCCCCTGCGATGCCGGCGCCATGACAAGCCGAGCACGCGACTTCGTATGCCGCGGTGCCGTCAGCCGGGAGGGCCGCAGCGGCCGTGGGCGGTCCCACGCTTTCGATTTTCAACGCCGAGTTGTCCTGGCCGGCGACAGCGATGCGCGCGGCCGGCTTGAGGCGCTCTTCGACACTTGCGACATACCCCGGGTCGGTGGTGACCTGTTTGCCCTGGTTGTTGGCCCCGACGTGTCGCGCGAACGCGAACAGGGAGATGGTGACGGCGAACAAAATGCCGAGAACCAGGCTGAAATTGTTGAAGAAATGTGAGTCTTGTTTGCTCATGGGCGCGGAGTATATCTGCAGGCGTTGTGGCTGAGTAATCTGGCGCGCCCGACAGGATTCGAACCTGTGACCTACGGTTTCGGAAACCGTCACTCTATCCAGCTGAGCTACGGGCGCTTTGGGCTGCGGATTCTAGCGTCAGAGCCAGCCCTTCCGCTTGAAGAAGACGAAAGGCCCGATGGCGGACACCAGCATGACGCCCATTGCCGCCCAGAATCCCCAGGTTTCGTGCAACCAGGGCATTTTCGAGAAGTTCATGCCGAAAACCGCCCCGATGACCGAGGGCGGCAACAGGAATACGGTCACGACTGAGAAGATCTTGAGGATGTTGTTCTGGTCGATATTGATGAGGCCGAGTGTGGCGTCGAGGATGAACGACACCTTGGTTCCGAGGAACGAGGCGTGATCGCTCATCGCCATGACGTCGCGCGTCAGGGTACGGAAGCGGCCGCGGACCTCTTGTGACATGGGCACCGCGGTGCTCTGTTGAACGAAGGTCAGCAGCCGTCCCAGGCTGACGAGGCTCTCGCGCGCCTTGGAGATGAGTTCGCCGTTTTGCCCAAGGCGCTCTAGGATCTTGCGAAAATCGCGCATGACGCCGCGTTTGCCGCGCGACGCGCTGAAGACCTCGACGGAAGCCCCGTCCAGGTCGGTGGCCACGCGCTCGATGACGTCGGCGACGCGATTGACGATGGCCTCCACCAGTCCCGCGAGCACCGAGGGCGGCGTATTGCAGGAGTTCGGATGGCGTTCCGCGTATGCGATGAAGCGCCGGAACGGCAGCGGGTCCACATAGCGGTTGGTGACCAGCTTGGCCGCCGAGAGGATAAACGTGATCTGCGTGCTCTCCGGCAGGTCGGAGTCGAGCTTCGTGACCACCGTGGCGGTCATGTACAGCGCACCGTCTTCTTCGTAGAGACGGTTCGACGCTTCGATCTCCCGCATCTCGTCGCGAGTCGGGACGTCGATGCTGAGAAAGCTCTCGACCTGCTTCTCTTCACTGGGTGTGGGCTCGAGGAGGTCGAGCCAGATGGATTCACCCGGAATGGCGGCGCCGGACCGCAGCTCGAAACGGGCCAGGCCCTGGGGCTGCGGAACGAAGGCGCTCAGCATGTCGGCGAGCGGCGGCCCGCTAGCGATTCTTCTCGCTGGCGGCGAGATCGTTGACCAGCGCCAGCATTTCGGCGGTTCCGCCGGCCTCGGTGACACTGGTGCTGAACTTGTTGTTCACGAACATCATCGGCACCGATGACACCGCGAGATTCTGCGACAACTGTTCGGCGCGCAGCATGTTTGAGGCCACGGTCATCGAGTCATAAGCCGCGTCGAAATCTTTTGCGGACACGCCTTCGCGATTGAGGAAGGCGAAGTGGATCACGCGCGCTTCCATATCACTGCGCCCCGTGAGCGGCGCACCTTGCTGGTGAATGGCCTCAAACACCTTGCTGTGAAGCTCGGGGCGGCGCAGCACCTGCAGCGTGTAATAGAGCTTGGCATGTTGCCGATGCTGCGGTCCCCAGATCACCGGAACGCGCACGAACTCGACGTATTCAGGTTTGCTCTTCTTCCAGGTCTCGAGTTCCGGATCCAGGGCATAACAGTGCCCGCAGCCATACCAGAAAACTTCGCTGACCTCGACTTTGCCGCTGGCCACGCTCGTGGGCTGCGGATTTCCGACGAGCTTGTAGTTAGTGCCCGCCTTCCACTTCGCAAGCGTGGACGCCGCGGTGTTGGCGGACGCCGCCGGCTCGGGCGCGCGCGCGCCGGCATTGGCTGCCCAGCTCAGGGCCAGGATTGCGGCGAGGAGAGGGAGTACCCGGTTCATCGTCACGAACGGCCCCTGTGGGTAGTTAGCGGAGCCCCTGCAGATAGGACGCCAGATTGCGGATATCTTCCGGGGTCAGCCGCGCGGCGATGGTCGTCATCATCGCGCTGTTGCGCGCCTGGTTGACGATCGCCGCATCGGTGGCGTCACGGTAGCGATTCCCGGTGAGGTAATCCTGCAACTGCTTCACGGTGTAGACCGAATGCTGGGCACGCAGTGCGGGGTAACCGGCGCCCGCGTTTCCCTGGCCTGACGGGCCATGGCAGGCGGTGCAGGCAGGAATGCTGCGTGTGGCATCACCCGCCTTGTACAGCGTCTCGCCAGCCTTCCAGTAGGAAGGGTCGGATTCGAGACCCGTGGGCGTCTGCGCCGCGAAGTACGCCGAGATGTCGGCGAAATCCTGCTCGGACATCTGCGCCACGAGGGGGTACATGAGTTCGTTGATGCGTTGGCGCGCCTTGAACATCGCGAGTTGCTCGCGCATGTAGGCCGCGTTTTGTCCCGCGAGGTTTGGCCACTCCGGGTTGCTGCTGTTGCCGTTCACTCCGTGGCAGGCCGTGCACACGGCGGCCTTGGTGGCCCCGGCGTCGGCTGAAGCGACGATCAGCTCGTTAGCACTGGCCGTGTTGGCAATTGCCAGACCGATGCACACGACGGCGGTGGCCAGGCTCAACGAAAATCTGCTCTCAATCATGGTCTTGCGGGCTCCCTGGAAGGCGGCGAATTGTACACTAGCGAGTGTCGAACCAAGCGTAGCCTCCCATGAGCCAGTTTCCCAAAGTCCGCTTCCTGCTGTCAGCGGCGAGTGAGGAGCAGTTCCCCGTCGATGCCGGCACCGAGGTCGCGTTCGCGGGACGCTCGAATTCAGGCAAGTCGAGCGCCATCAATTCGATCCTGGTGCGCAATGGCTTGGCACGGGCCAGCAAGACTCCCGGGCGCACGAGATTGTTGAATTTCTTCGAAATCGAAGACGGTCGCCGGATCATCGATCTGCCGGGTTACGGCTATGCCGAGGCGAGCCCGGTCGAGAAGAAGCAATGGATCGCACTCATCCAAAAGCTGCCGAAGCGCGCCTGCATCAGCGGCCTGTTCCTGATCGTGGACATTCGGCGAGGGGTCACGGCTCACGACGAACAGCTGCTCAATTGGGCCGACGCTTCGGGCTGGCCGATGCACGTGTTGCTGACCAAGGCCGACAAGCTGAATCAGCGCGACCGGGCGGCA
Organism: Steroidobacteraceae bacterium; assembly: GCA_035760205.1. Taxonomy (GTDB): domain Bacteria; phylum Pseudomonadota; class Gammaproteobacteria; order Steroidobacterales; family Steroidobacteraceae; genus CADEED01. The sequence goes on from DASTTJ010000289.1 coordinate 6,952, forward strand.
GCACTCAAGGAGGCGGAACAGATCCTGGGTGAAGGCGTGACC
>DASTTJ010000290.1:0-5422 GCA_035760205.1 Steroidobacteraceae bacterium
GTGAAACCGCGACGCTGCATCTCGCCGGCGATGTAGCTCATCTCCTCGAGCGAGGGCGTGATCAGGCCCGACAAACCGATCATGTCGGCGCCTATCTTCTCGGCCGTCTCGAGGATCTTGTCCGCGGGCACCATGACGCCCAAGTCGACGATCGCAAAGTTGTTGCACTGGAGCACAACACCGACGATGTTCTTGCCGATGTCGTGCACGTCGCCCTTCACCGTGGCGAGCACCACGGTGCCGTTGGTCTTCTGTACGCCGTTGGCCAGCGCCTCGATGAACGGGATGAGATGCGCCACAGCCTTCTTCATGACGCGGGCGGACTTCACCACCTGCGGCAGGAACATCTTGCCCGAGCCAAACAGGTCGCCCACCACGTTCATGCCATCCATGAGCGCGCCTTCGATGACGTGCAGGGGATGTTCCGCGGCGAGGCGCGCTTCTTCGGTGTCTTCGAGAATGTATTGATCGTTGCCCGACACGAGCGCATGGCTCAGGCGCTCACGCACCGGAAATTGCCGCCAGGCCAGATCTTCCTTGCGCTCGCGCGCACCCCCGTCCTTGTAAGAAGTGGCGATCTCCAGCAACCGCTCCGAGGCATCAGACCGCCGATTGAGGATCACGTCTTCGACGCGTTCACGCAGGTCTTTGGGAATCTCGTCGTACACCGAGAGCTGACCGGCATTCACGATGCCGAAGTCCATGCCAGCCTGGATCGCGTGGTAGAGGAACACGGAGTGCATCGCCTGGCGCACTGGTTCGTTGCCGCGGAACGAGAACGACACGTTGCTTACGCCGCCCGAGATGTGCGCGTGCGGGCAACGCTTGCGAATCTCTCGCGTGGCTTCGATGAAATCGACGCCGTAGTTGTTGTGTTCTTCGATGCCGGTGGCCACGGCGAAGATGTTCGGGTCGAAGATGATGTCTTCCGGCGGAAATCCGATGCCGGTTAACAGCTTGTAGCTGCGCTCGCAGATTTCGACCTTGCGCACGATCGTGTCGGCCTGACCCTTCTCGTCGAAAGCCATGACGACCACGGCCGCGCCGTAAGCCTGCACCTTGCGGGCATGCGCGAGAAACGCCTCTTCCCCTTCTTTCAGGCTGATGGAATTCACCACGCCCTTGCCCTGGATGCATTTGAGCCCGGCTTCGATGACGGTCCACTTGGACGAATCGATCATCACCGGCACGCGGGCGATATCGGGCTCAGCCGCAATCAGATTGAGGAAGCGCACCATCGCGGCTTCCGAATCGAGCATGCCCTCGTCCATGTTCACATCGATGATCTGCGCGCCGTCCTGCACCTGCTGACGCGCGATCGACAGCGCCGCCGGATAGTCGTTGGCCTCGATGAGCTTGCGGAACTTGGCCGAGCCGGTGACGTTGGTGCGCTCACCCACGTTCACGAAGCGGATGTCCTGTGTGAGATTGAAGGCCTCGAGCCCCGAGAGTTCGAGGCGCGGCACATGTCCTTTCTTCTTGCGCACTGGCTCGCAACGCACGCGATCGGCAATCGCCTTGATGTGCGCGGGCGTGGTGCCGCAACAACCGCCGACGAAATTCAGATGACCGGCATGCGCGAGCTCGCCCAGCACCTTGGCGGTGTCTTCCGGTGCTTCGTCGTACTCGCCGAAAGCATTGGGCAGACCGGCGTTGGGATATACGCCGACGTTCGTGTCCGCGAGCCGTGCCAGTTCCTCGACGTAGGGGCGGAGCTGTTTGACGCCCAGCGCACAGTTGAGGCTGATGGTGATCGGGCGCGCGTGGCGCACCGACGCCCAGAAGGCTTCCACCGTCTGACCCGAGAGCGTGCGGCCGGAAGCATCGGTAATCGTGCCGGAGATGATGATGGGCAGGTCCACGCCTTGCGCATCGAGCGTCGAACGCACGGCAAAGATGGCCGCCTTCGCGTTCAGCGTGTCGAAAATGGTTTCGATGAGGATGGCGTCCGCGCCGCCGTCGATGAGACCGCGCGTGGCCTCGCTGTACGTGGCCACGAGCTCATCGAACGTAACTGCGCGATAACCTGGATCGTTGACGTCGGGTGAAATGGAAGCCGTCTTGCTGGTCGGACCCAGGCCACCCGCCACGTAGCAGGTGCGGCCAAGCTTTGCGGATTCCGCGTCGGCGACACGGCGTGCGAGTTTTACCGCTTCGTGGTTGAGCTCATAAACCAGCGCCTGCAAGCCATAGTCAGCGAGCGACAAAGAGGTGGCGTTGAAGGTATTCGTGGCGACGATGTCAGCGCCGGCTTCGAGGAACTGCCGGTGAATGTCTTCGACGATCTCGGGCTTCGTGAGCACGAGAAGGTCATTGCAGCCCTTCAGGTCGCTGGGCCAATCCTTGAATCGCTGGCCGCGAAACGCGCTTTCGTCCAGCTTGTGCTGCTGGATCATCGTGCCCATCGCGCCGTCGAGAATGACGATGCGTTCGGCGAACAGCTGACGCAGGGCCTGCGCGCGATTACTCATTGGCAGCCTTGCGCGGCGCATCTTTCGAGGCATGCGGCCGCACGCCCAGCGCGTGGCAGATGGCGTACGTGAGCTCGGAGCGGTTCAGCGTATAGAAATGAAACTGGTCCACGCCGTGACGCTGCAGCATGTGCACCTGTTCGATGGCAACCGCCGCGGAAATGAGCTTGCGAGTTTCCGGATTCTCTTCGAGCCCGTCGAAACGATGCTCCAGCCAATCGGGGATCGAGGCGCCGCAACGCTTTGCGAATCGCGTGACCTGCGGAAAACGCGTGATCGGCAGAATGCCCGGCACCAGCGGGGCGTCGATGCCCTTCGCGGCGCAGGCGTCGCGGAAGCGCAGGAACAGCTCGGTGTCGTAGAAGAACTGCGTGATGGCGCGGGTGGCGCCCGCGTCGATTTTGCGCCTGAGCACATCGAGGTCGAACTCCGCGCTCGGTGCCTCGGGGTGTTTTTCCGGATACGCGGCCACCGAAATTTCGAAGTCGCCCACGGTCTTGAGACCCTCGACGAGGTCCGCGGCGTAAGCGAAGCCATCGGCGCGCGGCTCGTACTTCACCGTGCCCGCCGGCGCATCACCGCGCAGCGCGACGATGTGGCGGATGCCCTGATCCCAGTACTTGCGGGCAATGTCGAGCACTTCTCCGCGGCTCGCGCCAATACAAGTGAGGTGCGGCACGCAGGCGAGAGTCGTCTCTTTCTGCACGCGCGACACTACATTATGGGTACGTTCGCGCGTCGAGCCGTCCGCACCGTAGGTCACGGACACGAATCGCGGATGCAGCGGTTCGAGATAACGGATCGACTCCCACAGGGTCTTCTCCATGGCCTCATCGGCCGGCGGAAAGAACTCGAAGGAGACGGAGACGGGCTGCTTCCGGGACATGAAATTCCTGTTGAACGACAGTTGGTTACGTGAGTCAGCGGCTAATTTACCGTAACCGCCGGAGCGCGTTAACGCCAAATCTTGACTATTGCGGGGCGCCTTTTAGCATGTTTGCCCTCTTAATCAACGCGACATAGTGCATGGCTTCCCAAAAACTCGACAAAGTCGACGCAAAGATCATGCAGGTGCTGTCGAAAGACGGCCGCATCAGCTGGCGGGACCTGGCCGACCAGATCGGGCTTTCGCTCACCCCCACCCTGCGACGCATCCGGCGACTCGAAAGTGACGGGGTGATCACCGGGTACAGCGCCCAGTTCGATGAACAAAAGCTCGGCTACGGAATCACCATGTACGTCTGGGTGTCGCTCGAACGCCAGGTGGAGGAAACGCTCAAGGTCTTCGAGCGCCGCATTGCCGACGTGCCCGAAGTGATGAGCTGCTACCTCATGACCGGCGAAGCCGACTACGTGCTGCGCATCGTCGTGCCCGACCTCCCTAGCTACCAGCGATTCATGCTCGACGTGCTCACGCGGATTCCCGGCGTCTCACGCATCCAGTCGGGCCTCGCCATCAAACCAGTCTTCCAGCGCGCCGCCCCACCCATCCCCCGCTAAATGGGCTAAATGGGGACATTCCTGATTTGCTAGCAAAAGGGGACGGGGCTGATGGCCGTAAGAGCGGCAGGCTGCGGATTGAATGGTTCTGTCGCTCGCCGCTCACACGCGAGCGCCAGAACCATTCAATCCGCACCCTGCCCATGGGCCGCGAGGTGCGCCTCGTCGCCCTCACCGGCTATGGATTCCCCGAAGACCGCCAGCAGTCCAGGCAGGCCGGGTTCGCACGGCATCTCGTGGAACCCGAAGCGTTGCAGCGCGAGCTGAACGCTGTCACCCGGTAAATGGGGACACTCCCCATTTGCTAGGAAATGGGGAGTGTCCCCATTTACCGGTCTCGGCGGAGCACACCGATCGGCGTCGCGCCGTTGTCGGTCATGAAAAACGTGTACACGGAGTTCCCCTGCAAGGTGATGGCGGTGCGCGTGAGCACGCTCTGCGCGGTGGACGTATTCGAGATGTCGAACTGCCGATCGCTGCCGGAGGTGATCTCGATCTCGTCCGACACCTGCCCCAGCAATGTCCCTTCGATGACCGGCGAGAAATCCACCGACAACGTGATCGGCGCGGCCAGCGTCGACATGCCATTCAGCAGGCGCAGCTTGGTGGTCGTGGTTCCGCCCGCGGGCAGACGATTGTCATCGTTGACGAGACTGGTCTGCGCACCGATGGTGTTACTCCACACTAACAACGTGTAGTCGGCGCCGGCCGTGAGGCTGATGTTGGCGACCGGCACGGCCGTGCCATTCACGGTCAGCGTTACCGGCACCGACCCGGCGTCGAGCAGCGTGTAACGGCTGCCGATGACGCCCGCGGTGGCAGCGCTGAGCACCGACTGTCCGCCGACCTGGATCGACGCATTCGCACCGTTGTCGAGCCCCACCGCGCCGCGCAAGCGCGCCTTGGTGTTGGCGAACTTGGTGGGCTGTCCTCCCTGCGGCAGGAAAATGGCGTTGGCCAGCATTCCGCCCTGCGTGGAGGTGAGGATCAGCGTCGCCACACCTCGGTCCGTCAAGGCAAAATCTGGCACGTCGAGCCGAACGTCCGCGGTGTCGCCCGCGGCCGTCACACGCAGTCGAAAGGTACCGCTCTCGGCAATCAACAGAGATAGTGACGCGCCCACGCTCGACAACACCGGCGTGGTGTCGTCCAGGTCCGTCGTCGCATCGGTCAGGTAGACATCGAGCGCGCCCGCCGACGAGACATTGGCCACGCTGAGCTTGCTGTCGCCGGCATCAGCCTCATCAAGCGTGTCATCGATGCGCAGCGCACCGAAATTGCCCACCTCACCGTACGCGACATACGTGTTGATGGTGTCTTCGGTCAATTCCTCGCCGGTGAACGACCGCAGCACGCTGCCCGAACCCGTGCGCCGGACCTTGACCGTGTAGTCATCGGGATCGAGCGTCGCATAGTCGCTCACCGTCTCCAGCGCCACGCCCGTGGCCTGC
>DASTTJ010000291.1:0-5463 GCA_035760205.1 Steroidobacteraceae bacterium
GTGCGCGATCCACTGAAGTGCCGGCGCGTCATTCGGCCAGTTCGTGAACCAGAGCGTGGCCAGAATGGGTGTGAGGACGCTGGCCAGGACCGCGGGCCCACGGCCACCCAGGTAGGCGGCGGCAAACACACCCAATACGAACGGCAAAAGCGGCGCCTGCGTGCCTAACAAGGGAGACAGCAGTGCGCGAATGCCCGCGATGGCCAGCACCACGACGACCGCCGCGCCGTAGCGCAGCACGACAGCTTCGTCGCGCAGACGCGGGCCAACATAGGTAGGAGCGATGCGGACTTCGGTTCTCAATTCCTGGCTCGGCGCGATACGCGAATTCGCGCGCGACCGTTGCGCAGGACTGTAGCGCCGCCGATAAGCGCAGTCTCGCACTGCGAAATGTAGGAATTTTCCGGCGCTATAGTTCTCTTACGACCTTTTCGTTGACGCGTACCTTCTCGAGCTTCAATTCTCTGGTGAACTTCACGATGCTTGGCTGCGTTACCCCATTGAATTCGCAATCGCGCAATGTCAAATCGTTGACCGGCGCTTTGGGCAATCCCTGCGAGTCCAACACCCGGACCGCATTCTTCACGCGCAGCCGTTCGATGACCACGTTGCGCAACTGCGGCGTAAACGCCCCGTTTGCGCCCTCTTCGTAGTTGAAGTCGCAGGTAATGGCCGCGCGGCCCACTTGTCCGACATCGATGTCCCGGTAGTAGAAGTTTTCGAGCAATCCACCGCGCAGCGCATTGTTCTTGAAGCGGATGGCGTACCAGAGGTTGGGGCTGTCCATGTGGCAGTTCTCGGTGAACACCCAGCGCACGCCGCCCGAAATCATGCTGCCGGCCACGACGCCCCCGTGCCCCTCCTGCATGCGGCAGTTGCGGATCAGGATGTTCTGCGAGGGCATCGCGAGGCGACGGCCGTCCGCGTTGCGGCCGGAGTTGACCGCGATGCAGTCGTCGCCCGTATTGAACGAACAGTTCTCGATGAGCATGTGATCGACGGATTCCGGATCCACGCCATCGTTGTTAGGCCCGTGGCCGAACACGTCCACGCCGCGCAGCGTGATGTTCTTGCACAGCACGGGATGGATGTTCCAGAACGGTGAATTGCGCAGGCGGATGCCCTCGATCAACACGTTCTCGCAGTCGTAGGGCTGGATGAACGGCGGGCGCAGCATGGAGCCCTCGCCGAATACGCGCTTCTCCACGGACACGCCGTCCTCGGCCATCTGAAACAGTTTCGTGCGTGCCTCGAGCTGGCTCGGCATGCCTTCCTTCCAGCCGTAAGGCACCGTGCCGCGCCACCGGCCCTTCCATGGCCACCAGTATTTATCGCTGCCCTGGCCGTCGAGGGTGCCCTTGCCCGTGATGCCGATGTTCTTCTGTTTTCGCGCGTAGATGAGCGGCGAATAGTTCATGAGCTCGATGCCTTCCCAGCGCGTGAATACCATGGGATAGCTCGAAGGCTTCGTATCGAAAAGCAGCGTCGCGCCCTCGCTGACATGCAGCTCGACATTGGATTGCAGATGGATCGCGCCGGTCAGGAACTGGCCGGCAGGAACCCGCACTCGTCCGCCGCCGGCTTTCGCGCAGGCGGCGATGGCATTGGCGATGGACTGGGTATTCAGCGTGGTGGCATCGGCTTTCGCGCCGTAGTTCGTGATGTCGAAGAGCAGGTCTGGAAATGTGGGTGGGCGCACGTTGCGCGCGATATCAGCGGCGCGTTGCCACGCGTCTGCGGAAGGCAAGCTGGCGACCGCGCTTCGCGCCGCGAGCGCAGTGGCGGCGGATCCCACGCCATGAAGAAACCGTCTTCTGTCCGTTCTCATTTGCCGCTGGTCTCCAGAAAGTTCTCGACAACTTCCGTAAAGGCTCCCGGATTCTCCCGGGGCGATCCGTGCCCTGCATTGGGGATGGTGGCCGATCTCGCGCGCGGAATCATCCGCGAGAGTTCCTGATTTATGCGTCGATGGATCTCGACGGTCTTCTCCCCCGTGATCACCAGCACGGGCACTCGCAACTTCCACAGCTTTCGGCGTGCCAGTTCCGGATACGGATTCTGGCTGCGCGTCATCATCCTGAAGAAGCCTGCGTTCTGCATGACCGTGAGCCGTGCTTCTGGCGGCAGTTTGTCAAAGCGTCCCGGAGCCGCGAAGCCGTCGACGAAAAAGCGCATCGCGGCTTCGTCATTACCGGCGGCGAAAGCCTGCTGCGCGGGGTTCTGGATACGCTGCATGAAATCCTCGTACAGCTTTCCACCATCCGGAAAGTGTCTGGCCCACGCCAGAATCGGCGGTTCCGCGAGCACCAGGCTGCGGACCATATTCGGATGTTCGAGCGTCAGCGCCAGTGCCGTCGCCGCGCCCATCGAGGTGCCCACGAGACGCACGCGTTTGAGACGCAGCGCCTTGATGAGGGCGGCAAGGTCCGCGGCTTCCGTATTCACCGAAAAATCGGTCGCCGTTTGCGGATTTTGATTCGGGTAATTGTGGCGGCGGCTGTAAGAGATGACGCGGTAGTAACGCGAGAGCGAAGCGATCTGCGGCTCCCACGCGCGGTAGTCGCCCTGGCCGCCGTGCAGCAGGATCAGCGGCTCGCCGGATCCGGCGCTGATGTAGTGCAGTTCGACGCCATTGGCAATGATCTTCGTGGGTTCGGGTGACGCCGCATGGCTTGCCGTGGCTAACAAGGCCAGGGAACAGCCCAGAGAAACGACAATCATGGCCGCCGCGATCTTTCTCACCCGAAGCTCCCCCAAGAATCAGGACCCCACCAGATGTAGCACGATCTCACGTGCAGAGGGCCGATCCCGATGCTCGAAGAGATAAATGCCCTGCCATGTGCCGAGCATGAGCTTGCCTTCCATTACCGGCACTGAGAGCTGCACCTGGGTGAGCGCGGTCTTGAGATGCGCAGGCATGTCGTCTAAGCCTTCGTCATCGTGTTCGTAAAGCCCGGCGCCTTCGGGCGCGAGATCATCGAAGAATTTCTCGAGATCGCTGCGCACGGCGGGCGCGGCATTCTCCTGTATGAGAAGGGAGGCTGAGGTGTGACGGCAGAACAAGGTGAGCAGGCCGGAAGCGATCTGTTGCCGTTCCAACCAGTGACGCACTTCGGCAGTGATCTCAATCAGGCCGCGCCGCGGCGCGCGAGTTCGAAGGACGTGCATGGACTGTCGCATCGCGCGCAGCTAACTGACTTTCCTGCAGGTCGTCAAGCCGGTATAACCCATGCAAACCCGCTGCCGCCCCCATCGTCAAACCATTTCATGAAGGCGCTCATCATCGTTTTGGTCCTTGCCCTCGCTTTTTCGAGTATTCCGGTATTCGCCGATCCGCTCGACTCCTGGCTGTCCTCCCACGCCGTTCCGCTCCGGACCCTTGATGTTGCAAACGAAGACTTCAGCGACCTCCGGCCGCTGATGACCGCCATTGGCAATGCGCGTGTCGTCATGCTCGGCGAACCGAGTCATGGCGCCGGATCGGCTTTCGCCGCAAAGGCGCGACTCATCCGCTTCCTTCACCAACACATGGGGTTCGATGTCCTCGCGTGGGAGTCGGGACTGTTCGATGTCCGTCTCGCCCAGGCTGCATTGTCAGACGCGAGCCTGGATCCCGCGTCGGCCGGCCAGGCCGGAATCCTTCCTGTCTGGTCGCGTGCTGCGGAGGTGCGCCCGGTATTCGAATACGCGCGCACCACGCTAACCACATCGCGCCCGCTTAAGATGGCCGGCTTCGATATCCAGGCGTCGGCGCCCAAAACAAATGAAAAGCTGGCCACCGAGATTCGCTCGTTCTTCGGTGCCATGCGCCAGCCGGCATTGCGCGACAGCGGAGGAAAACTTGCGAATGAGTTGATCACTGCATTCCAGGCCGTTCACGCGCGCGGCCAGCCGAAGCCTGTTCGGGGCGATCTCGACGAGCTGGTTCGGTCGGCCAATCAGTTAGACGCGTTGTTGGCAGAGCGCCATCCGGACTTCGCCCAAGTTCACGCATCGCGTGATATCGAACTCATGCAGCACTTGATCGCCAACCTCAAGGCGGCGGGTACCAATGCCTGGCATCGGAGTTGCTGCGAATCGCCCGTCGGCAATGCTCTCGTTCAGTTGCAATCCGCGGAGTGGAATCGTCGCGACCAGCAGATGGCGACCAACTTGCGCTGGCTGCTGACAAGGCGTTACGACGGGCACAAGGTTGTAGTCTGGGCGCACAATGCCCACGTGACGCGCGCTTATTTCTCAGCGGATTGGAAAGGGGTGCACGCGAAGCCTCAGCGCGATGGCATGACTCCCATGGGAGCGCTTATCAGCCTGTGGTTGAAGGACGATGTCTACAGCATCGCGCTGACTACTTACGACGGCGAGGAAGCCTGGGCCAACGGGCAACGGCGTGGAGCCATCTCGCCCGCTCCCGCGGGCAGCTTTGAAGCCCGCCTGCATGCGCTCGGCAAGCCAAACTTGTTCATCGACTTGCGCGAAGCGAATGGCATTCCTGGACATCCGCTGCGCACGCCCACGACACTGCGTATCAGTGGTTATGGCCAGCCCACGGGCAAGTATGGCAACGACTCATTGGAAGACATCACGCAGGCTTTCGATGGCGTGCTGTTCATCGACCGCATGGATCCAGCAACACGCCTTCCCGATTGAGTCGTTCCCGCCGCTCACTGCGGCCGCACGTTCTCCGCGGGCAGCGTGTATTTCCGCTCAATGAGCTCGCGCACCGCTTTGCGGGACGCATTCGCATCGTCCGGCACCTCCTTCTCCAATGCCAGCACCTGGTCGATCAGCTCCTTGTCCTTGACGCAGCGACGCAGCCAGCCCGACACATCGCCCCGCCGCCAGTGAAACAGCCAGGTATCCGCGTCCACGCCATCGGCGAGATCGGTGAACACGATGAGATTCTGTGCCCGAAGGTTGAGTTTCTTCTCCGGACCCTGGAAATAGAACGAACGTTCCTCGGGAAGCGAACCCTCCGCGTACTTGCGGATATGCCGCCGCCGCGCGGTCTTGCCCGGCTCGATGGCGAAATGCAGGGGTGGCGCCGTCGAGGCCTTGTGCCAGATCAGGGCTTCGCCCTTCGGAATCTTGTCCATGGGTGATGCCGGCGCGGGTTTGCCATTCACCTCGGCAAACTCGCGCAACATCTGCGCCGGCTTCTCGCCAATCACGATGACGGTTTTCACCAGCTGCAATGCCGTCGAAGACACCTCGCTCGGGCTGACGCTGATCATCAGCACGCCATCGAGCTCCTGCGGGAGATTCAGCTCCGCCGGCTTCCAGTCCGCGGGCAGGACATGATGCACCTCGTCGACGATGAGCCAGTGAGGGCGGCCGGTCTTCGCGCGCAGGTCCCGGACACGCGCGAACAGCGTCATGAAGAACGCCGGCCGATCGCTGAATTCCAGTCCCACCAGATTGATCACCGCATTCTGGTTGGGCTTGGCGAGCAGTTGCATACACTCG
>DASTTJ010000292.1:0-5738 GCA_035760205.1 Steroidobacteraceae bacterium
ACCCGTGCCGCGAGCTCGATGCCACGTTCGCGCGCGACGCCTGCCCTGGCCGCCTCTTCCATCGCATCGATCATGTCCTCTGGCACGAAGACACCGGGAAGATTGGTATTCAGCCAGGGACCGCTCTTTTCCGATTTCAAAGGAATGACGCCCGCGAGTATCGCCACGCCATCGGGCTTCACAGCGTCGATGAACCGCTTCAGAGGATCGCCGTGATAGACGGCCTGCGTCTGCAGCATCTTCGCCCCCGCATCGATCTTGCGCCGGGTGTTCTCGACTTCCGCTTCGAAACGGTCGGAGCCCGGATTGCAGGTGGCGCCGATGAAAAGGTCCGGCGTGCCCGAGAGCGGATGACCGGCGTGATCGCGGCCATTGCGCAGTGCCTCGGCCGCCGCCAGCAGACCCGAAGCCGTCAGGTCGAACACCGGCTTGGCTTCCGGATGATCTCCGCCGGTAGTGGAATCCCCGCCCATGAACACGAAATTCCGCAGGCCGAGCGCGGCGGCACCTAACAAATCGGACTGGACCGCAATGCGGTTGCGGTCGCGGCTGGTCACCTGCACGATGGTTTCGAAACCGCGATCCTGAAGCAGCCGCGCCGCGGCGCGCGGATCCATGGTCATGCGCGCACGCGGCGACTCCGTGATGTTGATGGCGTCCACCGAGTCGCGCAGCAGTTCGGCTGCAGCGAACAACTTCGACAAATCGGTGCCTTTGGGCGGAGTCAGCTCGCCCGTGACGACGAACTTTCGGGCGGCCAATTTGGCCGCGAGGGTGGAAATCATGGGGCGCAATACTGACATGGTGCTCCGTCGGCCGGGAGCGCATCGACGCTCACTTCGATTGATTTGGGCTATTAGTCAGCAGCGCTACGGCGGACTGCGCGGTCGGAGTAAGCCCCGCCCCGCCGCCATGCAGGTGGGCGATGATTTCGCGCCGCATACGCGGGTCCCAGAATCGTGTGATGTGAAATCGGACCCCTTCGGCCGCCACAGCCTTGTCAGGGTCGGAATCGAAGAAGGCAGCGATGTCATTCGCCATGGCGACGAGCCGCTCAATATCCATCGGATGGGTCCATCAGATGGTTGTTTGTTCCGCTTGACGGCGCGAAACCCAGGCGGCGGGTTGCGCCACTTTCACCACCTGCACGGCCGTCACCTTGTATTCCGGGCAGTTGGTGGCCCAATCGGAGTTCTCGGTGGTGATGAGATTCGCGCCCGATTCCGGGAAATGAAACGTGGTGTACACCACGCCCGGCGCCACGCGATCGGTAATCTCCACGCGCAGCACGGTGTCGCCAGCTCGGCTGGTGATTCCCACCCAGTCACCGTGTTCGATACCGCGCGCTTCGGCGTCGTGAGGATGCAACTCCAGCCGGTCTTCGCTGTGCCAGGCCATGTTGGCCGTGCGCCGCGTCTGCGCGCCCACGTTGTACTGCGTGAGCACGCGGCCGGTGGTCAGCAACAGCGGGAAGCGACTCGAGGTGCGCTCGTGCGTCGGCACGTAGGCGGTTACGTAGAACTTGCCTTTGCCACGTACGAACGAGCCCACATGCATGGTCGGCGTGCCCCGCGGCGCCTTCTCGTTGCAGGGCCACTGGATCGAGCCTAGTGCGTCTAACTTCTCATAACTGACGTCGGTGAATGTGGGCGTGAGCGCGGCGATCTCGTCCATGATCTGCGACGGATGCGAGTAGCTCATGGGATATCCCAGTGCGCTCGACAACCGCATCGTGACTTCCCAGTCCGCCAGTCCCGCCAGCGGCTCCATGACCTTGCGTACACGGGAGATGCGGCGCTCTGCATTGGTGAACGTGCCGTCTTTCTCCAGGAATGAAGATCCCGGCAGGAAGACATGGGCAAATCGCGCGGTTTCGTTGTGAAAGATGTCTTGAATGACGATGCATTCCATGGCCGACAAAGCCGCCGTGACGTGCGCAGTGTTCGGATCCGACTGCGCGAAATCTTCGCCCTGGATGTACAGCCCGCGGAAACTGCCGTCGAGGGCCGCCTCGAACATGTTCGGTATGCGCAGTCCCGGTTCGGACCCCAATTGCACTTTCCACATGGATTCGAACAAGGCGCGCGTGGCGTCGTCGGAAACGTGGCGATACCCGCTGAACTCGTGGGGGAATGAACCCATGTCGCACGAGCCCTGCACATTGTTCTGCCCGCGCAGAGGGCTGACACCCACACCTTCACGGCCCAGGTTGCCGGTCGCCATGGCGAGATTGGCGATACCCATCACCATGGTGGTGCCCTGGCTATGCTCGGTCACGCCGAGTCCGTAGTAGATAGCACTGTTGGGTCCGCGCGCGTAGAGGCGCGCGGCGCCGCGGATCAGCTCCGCCGGAACGCCACTCACCTTCTCCATCGCCTCGGGCGAATTCACGGGATCCGAGACGAACGCCTTCCACTTCTCGTACGACTCCGCCTCGCATCGGTCGGCGATGTAGTCATCCTTCGCGAGCCCTTCGGTGACCACCACGTGCGCGAGCGCATTGATGACGGCGACATTCGTGCCCGGCAACAGGCGCAGGTGATAATCCGCCTCGACGTGCGGCGATTTCACGAGCGCGATGGCGCGCGGATCGATGACGATGAGCCGCGCGCCCGCGCGCAAGCGGCGCTTCATCTGCGAGGCGAATACCGGATGCGCCTCGGTGGGACTGGCGCCGATGACCACGATGACGTCGGCGTGCTGCACGGACACGAATTCCTGCGTGCCGGCGGACTCCCCCAGCGTGTGTTTGAGTCCATATCCCGTGGGCGAGTGGCACACGCGTGCGCAGGTGTCCACGTTGTTGGTGCCAAACGCCGCGCGCACCAGCTTCTGCACCAGGAAGGTTTCTTCATTGGTACAGCGCGAAGATGTGATGCCGCCGATCGAATCGCGGCCGTGCTGCGCCTGGATGCGTTTGAATTCGGCGGCAGCGTACGCGAACGCCTCGCTCCAGCTCACTTCGCGCCATTCATCGGTGATGCGCTTGCGGATCATAGGCCGCGTCACGCGGTCCGCATGCGTCGCATAACCGTAAGCGAAACGGCCCTTGATGCAGGCATGGCCCTGGTTCGCGCGACCGGCACGATTGGGGACCATTCTTGAAACCGCGCCGTCGGTAATCTCGGCGACCAGCGAACACCCCACGCCGCAGTAGGCACAAGTGGTGGTGACGGCCTGTTGTGGCAGGCCCGCGGTAATGAGTGACTTCTCCATCAAGGCGCCTGTGGGGCAAGCCTCGACGCAGGCGCCGCAGGAGACGCACTCGGATTCGAGAAACGGTTGCTGCTGCGAAGCAGATACACGGGATTCGATTCCACGGCCTTCGATCGAAAGCGCGAACGTGCCCTGCGTTTCCTCACAGGCGCGTACGCAGCGCGAGCAGACGATGCACAAATCGTTGTCGAAGCGGAAATAGGGATTGCTGGCATCGGCGGGCTTCGGTGTGCAGACGTCGCGAGGCGACGCGGCGCCCGCGAATCGCGATTCGTCGATTCCATGCGCGGCCGCCAGTGTTTCGAGCTCGCAGCGGCTGCTGTCGGGGCAGCTGCCCATGGGATGTTCGGAGACATACAACTCGAGCACGCTGCGCCGCAGTGTGTTCACGGCATCGCTCGCGGTGCGAACCTTCATACCCGCGGCCACCTCGGTGGTGCACGAGGCCGGGAAGCCTTTGCGCCCTTCGATCTCCACCAGGCAGACGCGGCAGGAACCAAACGCCTTCAGCGTGTCCGTGGCGCAAAGCTTCGGTATGTCGCCACCGGCCAGCGCGGCGGCGCGCATGATGGACGTGCCCGCCGGCACAGAGACCGTAGCGCCGTCGATCTCGAGGGTGACTGGCGCTCCGTCGGCCGGGGCCGGGGTTCCACAATCGTGATAGCCGCGCGCAAACATCAGTGAAAATCCTCACGGAAATGCTTCAGAGCGCTGCGCACGGGAAACGGCGTCATGCCGCCGAGTCCGCACAGCGAGCCATTCGCCATGGTGTCGCAGAGCTCATCGAGCAACGCGAGGTCGATCGAGCGGCTGCCGTTCGAACTCGCCCGGATTCGATCGACCAGTTCAACACCACGCACCGAGCCCACGCGGCACGGTGTGCACTTGCCGCAGGACTCGATGGCACAGAACTCCATGGCGTAGCGCGCCATGCGTGCCATGTCGACGGTGTCATCGAACACCACCACCCCACCGTGTCCAAGTAAAGCGTCCTTGGCTGCAAGCGCCTCGTAGTCGAGTGGCGTATCGAACTGGCTCTCCGGCAGATAGGCGCCGAGGGGTCCGCCGATCTGCACAGCGCGCACCGGCCGGCCTGTGGCGCTGCCGCCGCCATACTCATACACCAGCTCGTTCACGGTGAGTCCGAACGCCCGCTCCACCAGTCCACCGCGTTTCACATTGCCCGCGAGCTGCAGCGGTATCGTGCCGCGGGATTTACCCATGCCGAAGTCGCGATAGAACGCGGCGCCGCGCGCCAGGATGACCGGCACCGTGGCCAGCGTGATGACGTTGTTCACCACCGTGGGTTGACCAAACAACCCCTTGATGGCGGGCAGCGGCGGACGCACTCGAACCTCGCCACGTCGGCCCTCGAGACTTTCGAGCATTGAGGTTTCTTCGCCGCAGATGTAAGCACCGGCGCCGAGGCGCACCACGATGTCGAAGTCCCGACCGCTGCCCTGCAGGTTGCGCCCGAGGAACCCTCGCTCGCGCGCCACGCGCAGGGCTTGGGCCAGCGTGCGCGCGGCGTGGGGATACTCCATGCGCAGATAGATGAAGCCCGCGGTGGCGCCGACCGCCAGCGCGGCGATGGTCATCCCTTCGATGAGCGCGAACGGATCGCCTTCCAGGATCATGCGATCCGAAAACGTCCCCGAGTCGCCTTCGTCTGCATTGCAGGCAATGTATTTCTGCGTCGCAGGCTGGTCGAAGACTGTCTTCCACTTTAGGCCCGTGGGAAACGCCGCGCCGCCGCGTCCGCGCAGGCCGGACTCGGTGACGGCGCGGACGATCTCCGCGGGCGCGAGCGCGAGCGCCGCGTTCAGGCCCGCGTAGCCGCCTTGCGTGATGTAGTGGTCCAGGTTTGCAGGGTCGATGATTCCGAGCCGCGCACCGGTCAGGCGTTGCTGGCTGGCAAGCCACGAAAGCTGCGTGACGTCGCCGAGCCGAAGCGCGTGGGCGCCACCGTCCAGCATGCCTGCCTGCAGCAGCTCGCCGACATTCGACGCGCGAACGGGGCCGTAGGCAACGCGACCCGCGGGAGTTTGCACTTCGACGAGAGGCTCGAGCCAATAAGCTCCACGTGAGCCCGTACGCACCAACGTGACGGAATGGCCCAGCGTCGCGCATTCCTTCATCAGCGCGTTCGCAATTTCGTCCGCCCCCAGCGACACGGAGCCTGCATCCTTGGAGACATACAAGGTAGTGGCAGGCTGCGGGTTCATGAGCGCGCGCCGCACTCGTTGGCGAGTTCATCGATGCGCTTCGCGTCGATGCGTCCCAGCGGACGACCGTTGAACATCGCGGCGGGCGCGCAGGCGCACAGACCCAGGCAATACACGGCTTCGAGCGTGAGCTGGCCATCGGTACTCGTTTCGCCAAAGTCACAGCCGAGGCGTTGCTTCGCAAACTCCGCGATCGCCGCCCCGTCCATCGACTGGCAAGCCTCCGCGCGACACAGCTTCAGCACATTCCCGGCAGCACGTGTCTCGCGAAAGTGATGGTAGAAACTCACGACGCCA
>DASTTJ010000293.1:0-4980 GCA_035760205.1 Steroidobacteraceae bacterium
GCCGTCGTGATCATGGACGATCGCGGGCGCATCGAAGCGTTCAACGCCTCTGCCGAAGAAATGTTCGGCTACCGCGCCGCCGACGCCAGCGGCCGCAATGTCAACATGCTGATGTCCGCCTGCGATCGGTCCGGGCACGATGATCATCTCAAGCGCTACCTTGCGGACGGAGAGGCGCGACAAACGGGGCGCGGCCGGGACGTGCGGGTGCAGCATCGGGACGGCAGCGAGTTCTCGGTCTTCCTGAGCGTAGGCCGCATCCCCGATGCATCGCCACCACGATTCGTCGCGTTTTTTCACGACACGTCCCTGCGCCGCAAGGCGCTCGCGACGCTCGAGAAGGAACGGCAGGTCAATAGGCTGTACCTCGATCTCGCCCAGGTAATGCTGGTGGCAACGGATCGCAATGGCGTCGTGCAACTCGCCAACCAGCGGGCCATTCGAGTTCTGAAGCGCGACCACGCGGCCATCGTCGACAGCAACTGGCTCGACAGCTGCGTCGCCCCGGAGGATCGCACCACGGCGCGCGCGGCATTCCGGGCATTGCTGATGAGCGGCAACGACGAGCCACAGGTGTGCGAATACCACGTCCGATCTTCCGACGGTGAGGACCGCTTCATCACCTGGCGGGGTGTGGCGCTGCGTGACACCAACAATGTCGCCACGGGTGCGATGCTCTCGGGGGAGGACATCACGGATCAGCGGCGCGCCGAAAACGAAGCGCACCGGGCGCTCGAGCGCATGAACAGCGTCGCGCGGCTGGCAACGATGGGCGAAATGGCGGCGGGTATTTCCCACGAACTCAACCAGCCGCTCGCGGCCATCGCCAACTACGCGCAGGCGTGTGTGCGGTTCCTGCGAACACCGGCGCCCGACCTGCCGGAGATTGCCGGCGCGCTCGAGCAGATCGCCAGCCAGGCGCTGCGCGCGGGCGAGATCATCAGGCGCATCCGCTCGCTGGTGCGCAACGAAGACGTGCGGCGCGAGACCCAGGACATCAACGAATTGATCCGTGAGGTCCATGGGCTGCTCGCGAGCGACGCGCGCGTGCATGACGGCAAACTGGCGCTCGACCTCGCCTCGCCGCTGCCGAACGTGACAGTCGATGGGGTGCAGATCCAGCAGGTCCTCATGAATCTGGTGCACAACGCGTTCGAGGCGCAAGCCCCCGAACATGATGGCGCGCCCTTCGAAGTGCGTATCGCCACGCGCGCAACCGACACCGGCGACGTCGAGGTTTCCGTCAGCGACCTGGGTCCCGGACTCGCGGGCGAGGCCGAACAGAAGATCTTCGAGCCGTTTTTCACCACCAAAGCGTCGGGCACCGGCCTGGGCCTTGCGATCAGCCGGTCCATCATCAAGGCGCATGACGCGCGTCTCGGGTATCGCGCCAATCAGCCGCGAGGCGCATGCTTCTACTTCGTACTGCCAGCTCACCAGGAGGCGCCGCCATGAAAGACCTGCCGCAAACCGTGTTTGTGGTCGATGACGACGACGCGGTACGCGACTCGCTGCGGATGTTGCTCAAGTCCGCCGGGGTGCACGCCGAGGCATGCGCATCCGCGCAGGAATTTCTCTCGACGTACGACGCATCACAGCCAGGTTGCCTCGTGCTCGACGTGCGCATGCCCGGGATGAGCGGACTCGAGATGCAGCACGAGCTGAATCTGCGCGGCCTCACCATGCCGGTCATTTTTATTACCGGCCACGGCGACATTCCGATGGCGGTCGAGGCGATGCAGCACGGTGCCTTCGATTTTCTCCAGAAACCGTTTCGCGATCAGGAACTGCTCGATCGCGTGCAGCGCGCACTGGTGCGGGACACGGAAAACCGCGCGCGGCTGCGTCACACGGATCGGATCCGCGAGCGCCTCGCGTCCCTTAGTCCCAGAGAACGCGAGGTGCTCGATCTCGTGACTCGTGGCAAGGCAAACAAGATGGTGGCCGGCGACCTGGGCGTCAGTCAGCGCACGGTGGAGATTCATCGCGCGCACGTCATGCAGAAAATGGAAGCCGGCTCGCTGGCTGAGCTGGTGCGAATGATGATGGCGGTTGCCCCACCGCCCTAAGGTCGCGCACAGCGGACACGAAAAAGTACGTATTTATCAGACCAGGGCCCGATGCAATGCTGCGGGCCGAAATGGCGGGCACAGACGACAAAGGCTCGGGACTGAACGGCGATCGCGGAAATCAACGCGTGCGCAAGATCATCGTCGCCGGGCAATCCTCCGAACGCACGCTTGAAGTGCTGCGCGCTCTGAGCGGCTTCACCAACGTCATCTGGCCAACGTCGCTGGAATCCGCGCTCGCACAAACCCGTTCGATCGACGCAGGGTGCCTCGTGATCGCCGACGACCTGCGCGAAGAACCCATCGACGAATTCCTGCAGGAGGCGCGCGAGCTGCAGCGGAACCTGCCGATTTTTGTGATAACAGATCCTGACGATGTTGCTGAAGCTGTGTCAGCGATGCGCCATGGCGCAACCGCGGTGATCGAGATTCCGCCCTCTTACGCGGCGCTGTGCGAAGAAGTCACGCGCGCGCTGCAATAGGAGTATCGCGGGACGGACACACGGCCTTCACAACCGCGCGCTAGTTTTCCAACTCGAACTTGTCCGTATTGACGCGCCGTTGAGTCATGCCAAGACTCGCGCGGCAGCCTTCCCAACGACCTCACGCAGGGCGAACCATGTCCGCGCAGCTCGCGAATGTTGTTGCACTCACTCTCCCCGAGTCCTCCGCACGCGGGCTCATCCTGCATGTGGACGACGACGAGGCCATGCGCCGTTCGACGGCCATGCTGCTGCGATCCGCGGGTTTCGAAACCCGTGAAGCGTCCGAAGGAGAACAGGCGCTTGCGCAGGCTGAGTCACTGCGCGGACGGCTCGATGTGTTGATCGTCGACTACGACCTCGGCCACGCGATGACTGGCACGGAGGTGGCCGAAAAGGTCGCCCGGTTGTTAGGGCATGCGGTGCCCACCGTCATCCTCACCGGCGACCCGGCGAACGCCGAAGTGCCGTGGCTCGCGGATGCGCCGGTGTGGCTGGCGCGTAAGCCGCTCGCGCCCGACACGCTGCTGGCCGCGCTGCCGCCCCTCGTTGCATTTCGGCGCGCTGTCGCGGCCGCAACTATTGGTTGACGCCCGGCCTGGCGATTCGAGGCTGGCGATTCAAAGCTAGCGTTTCGAGTAGAGCGGCAAGACCCGCGGCAGGTTCTTTTCGATGTCCTTGATACGTTCCTTGGCCGCGGGATGCGTGCTCAGGAACTTCGGTTGGCCACCACCACTCGAGGCCGACGCCATCTTGTTCCACAAGGTCACCGCGGCGCGCGGATCGTAACCAGCGCGCGCCATCAGCTCGAGGCCGATCTGGTCCGCTTCGGATTCCTGGTCGCGACCGAAGGGCAATTGGAAAGTAACTTCGGCAACCATGTTGGCAATGCTCGCGGTTCCTTCGCCCACGCCCGCCACGGCCGCTGCGCCGGATAACACCAGTTGCTGAGCGTACGCGCGTGACACGCGCTCACGGGTGTGTTCGCGAAGCGCATGCGCGACTTCGTGCGCGAGCACCGTGGCGAGCTCCGCATCAGAGAGATCGAGTGTGTCGATCAATCCGGAGTACACCATGATGCGCCCACCCGGCATGCAGTAAGCGTTCAGGTCCTTGTTCTTCTGAACGTTGAACTGCCAGTTCCAGCCCGCGGCATCAGCACGGAATGCAGGCGTCGCCCCGACGATGCGCCGTGCAATCGTCGTAACGCGCGCCAGCTGCGCCTTGTCGGTATTCAAAACGCCCTTGCCTCGCGCGGCCTTGAGCTCCGCCTCGTACGCTTCGGCGGCGCCCTGTTCGATGGTGGCGCTGGGCACCATCATTTGCTGCTTCCGGTCGACGCCAACCGCGCCAGCGCTGGTGGTTCTTACGCTTTCACATCCACTCGCACTCAGGATTGCGACGGCGATGAAACCGACGAGTTTTCTTTTGTTCATCGCCGGATGCTCCCTTCAGCTGGTTGCGCTAACAATAAGGTGCAGTCGCATCAGCAGTTAGGACTTGAACGAAAATCGTGCGGGTTTTCTCCTACTGACGCTGCCTTGGTAACCGGGGGACAGACTAGGAGGCCAAAGCGAATGCTAGGCCTGTGAACTCCGTCGCAAAACGTCGCACAAATCACACAGACGCGAAACATGCAGACGTGCACAATCGCGCCGTTGGACCCACATATGCGTGCGAAAACAGAGACTTCAGGCGCATAGGCCCGGTGGTGTTGCTACCGGTGTCATTATTGTGGGATAAAGCGCGTCTGCAGCTCCTAGTCGCGGCTGCTCATGTTCACCGTTCACTTGTTTGCGTCCGCCTTAGATTGAGGCGAATGTCTGGAGGGACCAAGATGTCCGAGTCGATCAAAACCGCCGTAAAGAATGCAATTCGTTCCCGCGCCGGAACCGTGTTTGCCACCGCTGCGCTGTGCGGCTTCGCAAGCGCGGCTCATGCCCAGGATGCCAATCCCGCCGCCGCGCCTGAAGGTGCAGAGCAGATTGAAGAAGTCGTGGTCACCGGCTTCCGCGCGAGCCTGAATAAAGCTCTCGACGCGAAGCAGGAACAAGTTGGCTCGATCGATATGATCGTGGCGGAAGACATCGCGGATTTCCCCGATCTCAACCTCGCCGAATCGCTGCAACGCGTACCCGGCGTGGTGATCGCACGTGATGCCGGTGAAGGCCGACAGATTTCCGTGCGCGGCCTCGGGCCGCAGTTCACGCGCGTGCGCATCAATGGCGTCGAAGCGATGAGTGCCAACGGCGGCACCGATGCCGCGGGTGGCACGAATCGCGCGCGCAACTTCGACTTCAACACATTCGCATCGGAACTCTTCAATTCGATCACGGTGCGCAAGACCTCTGCCGCGTCAACCGAAGAGGGTTCGCTCGGAGCCACGGTCGACCTGCGTTCCGGCCGACCCTTCGACTACGACGGGTTCA
>DASTTJ010000294.1:0-5731 GCA_035760205.1 Steroidobacteraceae bacterium
CGAGCAACTGCCCGAGAGTGCAATGCCGTCGCACACCCATGGCTGGACCGCGAGCCTTGCGCTGCTCGAGGAGCTCATCGAGCAGGGAGTGGTCGAATGACAAGCATCGGCAGCGGACTCCTGGCGGACAAGACTGCCGTCGTCTTCGGCGGTGGTGGCGCTATCGGCGGCGCGGCGGCACGTGTGTTCGCGCGCGAAGGTGCGCGGCTGTTTCTCGCCGGCCGCACAGAGTCGAAACTGGCGGCCGTGGCGCGAGACATCCAGTCTGCCGGTGGCCACGCAGAAGTCGCGGTGCTTGACGTTTTCGACGAACGCGCGGTCAACGCGCATGCCGACGCCGTGGCCGCGAAATCCGGCGGCATCGACATCATGCTCAACGCCATCGGCATTGCGCACATCCAGGGCCAGCCCTTCGCCGAGACTTCGCTGGCAGAATTCGAGGTACCGATCACCCTCACCGCCCGCGCGCAGTTCATCGCCGCGCAGGCGGTGGCACGGCAGATGGTCAAGCGCAAACGCGGCGTTATCCTCACGCTCACCACTCCCGGTGGGCGAATCGCGGGCAAGGGGTTTTTGTCCAACGGCGTATTCTCGGCGGCCACCGAGGCATTTTCGCGTTTGCTCGCCGCTGAGCTTGGCGGCCATGGCATTCGCGTCGTCTGCCTGCGACCCGACGCTATTCCGGACGCGGTCGCGCTGTCCGGTGCGCGTGAAGTATTCGAGGGCGTCGCGAGACGAATTGGCATTCCCGTGCACGAGATGCTCGCGGAGCACGGCCGCAAGGGCACCTTGTTAGGCCGGCTGCCGCATTTGTCCGAGGTTGCGGAATTCGCCGCCTTCGCCGCCTCCGATCGTGCCGGCGCCATGACGGGCGCCATTGCCAATCTCACCTGCGGCTCCATGGCCGACTGAAGGATCACTCAATCATGCCGAATATCTGCGTCACCGCATTCAAGTGGGTCCCTCCTTTCGCGCAAGGCCTGGTGCGCGATCTGCGCGTGCGCTGGGCTCTCGAAGAAGCCGGATTGCCGTACACCGAAAAGCTTCTCGCGCAGGGGGACCAGATCACGCCCGCGTATCGCGCTGTGCAGCCCTTCGGCCAGGTGCCCGTCTATGAAGAGGACGGCCTGACGCTGTTCGAGAGCGGCTCGATTCTCCTGCACATCGGCGAGAAGTCCGAAGTCCTGTTGCCAAAAGAACCGGCCATCCGCGCGCGCACCATTACGTGGATGTTCGCCGCGCTCAACTCGGTTGAGCCGCAGGTACAGAATCTCACCACGATCGACCTGTTCTTCCCCAACGAGGAATGGGCGAAGTTACGGCGTTCCGGCGCCGAGAAGATGGCGCAATCACGTCTCAACGCCATCGCCGCTTCACTGGAAGGCCGCGACTACCTGGAGGAACGGTTCACCGTGGGAGACCTGCTCATGGTGACGGTGCTGCGCAACCTTCGACATACATCGCTGGTCAAGGACATGCCAGTGCTCGCCGCCTATCAGACGCGTTGCGAGGCGCGGCCCGCATTTGGACGCGCGCTGGCTGCGCAGCTTGCCCACTTCGAGAAGAATCAGCCGTGAGTCAGAACGGCACGCCGATGAGGAAATGCCAGGAAGTCAGTTCTCCGGCCAGGCGGTAGCCGACCCCCAGGCGCGGCGCATCCCAGCGCCAGATCTTGAACGACGGCCGGGTACCCAACGTAAAACCAAAGTCGGCCTGCAGGGACTGGCCGGAACGCGCGTTGGCCACGGGGGCGGTCGGCGGATCGAGGATGAAGTCGAACACGGCATAAAGACCGAGCTCGATCTCGCGGCCGCGGATTTTCCAGCCGATGCCGCGGGTGAGATCGACTCCCTGCCGCAGCCGTGCGAATTTATCGGCCGGCACTTCCTGCCGGTACCCCACTCCCGCAAGGCTGATCTCGCTGCGCAAATAGCTGTCCAAATTGGCCCAGCGTGTCCTGCGTTCCAGGCCCACGCCGATGCCGTACAACCAGCCGTCGATGCTGCTCGAGGCAATGCTGGCGCCCGCGCGCAGATAGGGAATGACATGCCAGCCGTTGTCCAGCAGATAGTCGAGCTCGATCCCCGGCACCACGCTTACGCTGTCGACGCGCGTGGGTATCCCTTCGGACAGAACGTCGAGCGGCTTGAAATCGAAGAAGCCGAAAGTGAACGGCACGACGAAGCGCACGCCCATCGTATCCGCGTTGACCTCGCGCAGTTCCTTTTCGTAGGTAAAGCGGTAGATCTGCAACGTGCGGCCGTCCAAGTCGTACACACCGGATCCGAGCTCGGTGGCGAACACGTAGTTGATCGCCTGACCCACCGCCTCATTTTCCCGCGTCTCGGCCGCAGTCTGCGCATGCACGCCCGAGGCAATTGCAATCAACGCAATTGCGCCGAGGACATCCTCGCATCGCGCCATGTTTCAATCCGTGTATTGGGCCGTGTATTGGGAGCTTAACAATGCCACAGCCCCACGCACGGCGCCTACGGCATCCTTGACACCGAGGTTTCTACCAGACGCGGTGCGAACAAGCCCGGGCCGCGCGACGTTGTGCGGCCGATGGTGCCAAATCTCACGGTCAACGCGGCATTCATTTGATCCGCAATCCGTTTTCCGGCCGCGAATCCGTCAATGTCGCCTCGTCCGGCCCGGGATGCGGGGTCGCCGACTTCGATGTCCTGCTCACTCAGCCAGCAACGCAGGATTTCGTTGCTGCGGACGCGTTCGGGCAGCTCGTGCATACACATGCCCGCGAGGACTGACAGCGAAATGGTACTGAGCAACCTGTCGTAGACGATGCAACTACCGTCCTCGAGTTCGAGAAGGTGGCGCGATGGTGAGACACGCCCGACCTGCATTCCGAGTCGCAACTCGCCGCGAAGCGAGGCCGCGAGAATTTGCAACGATGGGGGCACAGAGTGCTCGTCGTCCACTGGTTTGGGAGAAAGCTCCGGCGGCTGCCAGCGTGCCAGGTGAATCAGCGTGTGCGACGCTGGAGTCGCTTCACTGGTGCTACTGCAGGAGATGAAAAGCGCTTTGCGCTCCGCCGCTGATGTCCCCGCTCGCTGAGGTTCTGCGCCAGGGATTTCATCAACCAGAGTGCCGCGGCGCGCAGTGCCCATCGGGAGAGTGTGCGGGTGATCATCAGCGTCCTCCAGTTTTTCACGGCGCTCGAGCAGCAGGCAGTGTTCGCCCAGATGGAAGGCAGCTGCTATTCCGGTGACCCCCGCGCCAATGATGACCGCACGCCTCCGCTCCGCGGCCTGCGGCCGGTATCGCGCGGGCGACTGGGCATTCAATAGATAGAGCATCGAATGCGACCGTTCGTGCCAGCCTCGTCAGCCGGCTGGCTGAATCGCGGCGGCAAAAGTTGCTTGCAGGATGGCTTTCATGACACACAGTCTGGCGCACCGCGCGGGCGGCGCCTGTCCGCCGACGCCGCGCATGCCTGTGAGCACGTTCCTATCGAATCCCTCGCGGGCAACACCTGGATTTGGCGGAGGGGGTGGGATTCGAACCCACGGTCCCCGTGAAGGGACGCCAGTTTTCAAGACTGGTGCATTCAACCGCTCTGCCACCCCTCCGGGGGACGCGGATTGCGGGCGCAAGCTACTGTAAAGCCTGCTTCCGGTCCAGCCGGATGACATTGGAGCACGCGGAACTGCTCCGTCGATCATTTCCTCACCGCCCAAAGGGCATAAGCAAGGGCCCAAGCCCAGACCCTGTGCTTTTCGCACTCGCCCGCAAGAAGCGGGCGCAGACGATGAGCCCGGGGAGATCCTGGCAAGCGGCCGGCTCCGCAGAACCAGCGTGAACACCAAGCCGGGACCGAGCCGCAATCTCAATGTGAGCAGATGCCCTAACAAGGCGGTGAGCCGTT
The DNA here is from genome assembly GCA_035760205.1 of Steroidobacteraceae bacterium. Lineage (GTDB taxonomy): Bacteria > Pseudomonadota > Gammaproteobacteria > Steroidobacterales > Steroidobacteraceae > CADEED01. The sequence continues at coordinate 3,887 of DASTTJ010000294.1, forward strand.
TGGCGATCGCAAGGCCGAGACCGCCTGATCGCCGATCTGTGTTGGCCTGCAAAGGACATTCGCGACCGACAGCATTGTCCTGCGTGTCCCATCCGCGCGCGTCGCGACATCGCGCGGAGATTCTCTGATTGACAGAAATCCGCCGCGGCATAAGCTCGTTGGCGCCGGTGGCACAAGGATTCAATGCCACCTTCAGGGGGCTGGCACATGGATGAACGAGCGCCTTTCCGAGTTTTCACACTCGTAATTCCCTTCTCCCTGAATCTCTCGCAGCACTAAAACGCGCGTCTTCGCCCGGAAGCCCCGGCCGCGCGCGCGTCGATTTTGTAGTTAGACCATCTGGAGTCATACACAGGGGGAAGATCATGGCTCATCGTTCAGGATTCGCCCGCGTCATCGTGGTTTGTTTGGCGATGTGCGCGACGCTCTTCTCGCCGCAACTGTCGGCGCAGACTTTCAACTATGGAGAAGCGCTGCAGAAGTCGCTGTTCTTCTACGAAGCGCAGCGGGCTGGAGACCTGCCTGCCACCAATCGCGTCAACTGGCGCGGTGATTCGGCCATGCAGGACGGCGCGGACGTCGGCCGCGACCTGTCCGGCGGCTGGTACGACGCCGGTGATCATGTGAAGTTCGGCCTGCCGATGGCGGCTACCGCCACCATGCTCGCCTGGAGCATCGTCGACTATCGCTCCGCCTACGTGCAGACCGGCCAGCTCGATGTCGCGCTCGATCAGTTGAAGTGGGCCACGGACTACTTCATCAAGGCCCATCCGTCGGCGAACGAGCTGTACGGGCAAGTAGGCAATGGCGGCGCGGACCATGCCTGGTGGGGTCCTGCAGAAGTGATGCAGATGGCTCGGCCTTCATACCGCGTGACCACGAGTTGCCCGGGTTCCGATCTCGCCGGTGAAACCGCGGCAGCCATGGCAGCCGCGTCGATCGCCTTCCGGCCGACGAACCCCACGTACGCCAACACCCTACTGACGCACGCGCGGCAGCTCTACAGCTTTGCGGACACCTACCGCGGCAAGTACTCCGACTGCATCACCGATGCGTCGTCGTTCTACAACTCCTGGAGCGGCTTCAACGACGAACTGGTGTGGGGCGCAATCTGGATGTATCGCGCGACCAACGAAGCGGAGTTCCTCACCAAGGCGCAGAACTACTACGCGAATCTTTCCAACCAGCAACAGACGACGATCAAGTCGTACAAGTGGACGCACGCCTGGGATGACAAGTCCTATGGCAGCTACGTGCTGTTGGCCAAGCTCACGGGCACCGCGCAGTACCACAACGACTCACAACGCTGGCTCAACTGGTGGACGGTCGGCGGCACGGCGCACGGCGCCGACGGCACGCGCGTCAATTACAGTCCGGGTGGCCAGGCGGTGCTCGATCAATGGGGCTCGCTGCGGTACGCCGCCAACACTTCGTTTGTCGCGCTCGTCTATTCCGATGCCCTCACGGACACCGTGCTGAAGGCGCGTTATAAGGACTTCGCGAAGCGCCAGATCGACTACGCGCTCGGCTTGAATCCTCAGAACCGCAGTTACGTGGTGGGCTTCGGCGTCAATCCGCCGCGCAATCCGCATCACCGCACCGCGCACAGCTCGTGGACCGATCAGCTCACTTTCCCGGTCGAGAGCCGGCACGTGCTCTATGGCGCACTGGTCGGTGGGCCCTCCTCGCCCAACGACGGCGGCTCCTACAATGATGATCGCGGCAATTTCGTCAACAACGAAGTGGCCACCGACTACAACGCGGGCTTCACCGGCGCGGTGGCGCGACTTGCGCAGGAATTCGGCGGCGCACCGCTCGCAAACTTCCCGCAACCGGAAGCCGTCA
>DASTTJ010000295.1:0-4390 GCA_035760205.1 Steroidobacteraceae bacterium
TGCCTGGGCGATGTTGCGGTTCAAAGGCAACACGATGGCTAACAACAGCAGTACAGCGGCGGCGATGCCGCCCAGCATGACGATGCGGCGTTCGCGCTCGGCGAGTTTGGCGTACCAGGCGCGCATCAGGCACCCGCCTTGCGGACCTGCAGACGGCCACGGTAACTGTCGCCGCTGGCGCTGCCGCCCATGATGTCTGCCTGCCAGCTCGAGGAACGCAATTGCTGTCCGATGGCGTCGAGACTCGCGGCATCAGGCGCGTTGATGCGCAGGTCGAGCGTACCGTCGCGAAAGGTAATGCCTTCTATCTTGGCGTTCGGCGCCGCGCCGCGCGCATTGGCGATGGCCGAGAGCGCGGGCAGCAAGGTGCCACTGGCGCCGCCTCCGCTGACTTCTCCGAGACGTTGTTCGACTCGCCGGCGGGCGTTGGTGGCGTTCTGCTGGCCCGGCATCGCGGCGCGGAACGCTTCCTGGATGCTGGCATCGAGCGAGGCTTCGCTCTTTCGCAAGCGATTCAATTCGAAGAATCGCGCTCCCAGGTGCAGGCAGAGCAGGGAAGCGGCGAGCACCGCGGCAATTCGCCACGAGCGCCAGCCGAGTTCGAGCGGCGAAGCCACTGCCATTGCGCCCTGGAGGATGTTCACCGCATCGCCCGCGGCGGCCGAGGGCGCAAGAACGCTGAGTGAGCCGGCCGGGAGCAGTTGCACCTTGACGCCGGTGAAGCGATCACGAAAAGCGTCGACCGAATGCTGATGCGCCTGCCATTCATCGTGACCGGCGTACAACAGCAGTCCCGGCATCGCCGGCTCGAGGCCGGCCACCATCGATGACTGCGTGGCGAGCGCCATTTCGAATGCGTCAGCGATGGATAGCGCCGGCAGCACCAGCGGCGGCGCGTCCGCGGTGCGCAGCACCAGCGTGTCGCCCTCTAACAACCCGATCAACTGTCCCGGCATGGCGGGCAGCAGCGCCGCTGCCGGGTAGATAGCCTGCGGGTTCAGGCCGGCGGCGCGCAGCTCGGCCAGCCGCGCGTCAACGAGCGCGCGCGCAACCACCACCACCGGGACGCGCCCGGTGAGCGAATCGCGGTCGCCAATGGCGAAATGCAGGTTTTCGATTTCGTCCGCGACGCGCTCTTCGAGCGCGTAGGGAACAACCTGGGCAAGTTTGGCGGCGCCCTTGGCGGGTGCATCGCTGTCCGTGCACAGCGCCTCGCTGGCGGGAAGAATGACCACGACCCGGCGTCCAGTGCTCATGGCAGAGGCCTGCACGAGCTCGCCTGTGACCGCCTCGAGCACGACCTGGCCGTCGTCGTTGCACACCATCCACTGGGGTGTCGCGCCGTCGCGCAGTTGAATGATCAGCGATTCGTTCATCTAATCATTCACTTCCAAAGCTGCGTTGCCAGGTACGGACCCGATTGTTGGTCTCGCGGAATAGAACACTGTACAAAACGAACTCCGCAGTGCCAATACGAATGTTGGTGCGCAGCCGGAACCACGCGGATTTCTCCAGGACGCGATCCTCGGCGGCGGCCTTCAGCACGGGGTCGCCGATGATCCCCGAGTACACACTCTTGACGGGATAACACCCGGATTTGCGCAGGTTCGCCATGTCCTGAAGCTGGAATTCCTGCTCGTTCTGCGGATCATTCATTACCACGTCGAGCACCAGGCCGCTGGCCGTGCAGACGTTGACTTTCGCGTCATTCGGCAACGCGGTGACGTAGGGCGCGAGCAGCGCATAACGTTCCGGACCGAAGCCGGGAAGCGCGAGGAGTTCCGACACATGCACGATGAAGGTGTTCGGCGGCCGGTACGGCGGTACCTGCGTCAGGTACAGCGTGTCCTCACCGCCCTGCGTTGGCTGCGGCGCAATGTCGGTGTCGATCCAGTCCACCAGCAGGTCGGCGTACTGGGGGTCGATCTTCAGTGACTCGAGCAACTTGCGAAAGACCTGCACCTGTTCCGGGTTGGCGACGAACAGACTGTCCGCACTTTGCCACTTCACCAGCGAGTTGAGATTGAAGCGCCCGGTCAGATCCTCGAGCTGCGCCTGGATCCAGATGCCCGTGCCTTCGATTTCCACCGGGCCGAGCGGCGACGCCCACTCCTTGCTTATCTCTGTCTTCGAGTTCTTGCCGTCATCTTCGAGCGCGATGCTCGCGAGCGCCTCGGCGGCCATGCCTGCCTGCAACGCCTGTTCCAGCGTGAACGTCGCCGCCGCGCGCCGCGCCGCCATGGCCTTGTTGTAAGTGATGGCCGCGGCCACGGTCGTCGCAATGGCGAACATGACGATGGCCACCAGCAGCGCGATCCCGCGTTGACGCGCCGGTCTCACGTCGGAATCTCGAACAGTCGCTGAATACGGCCCCAGTCTTCGAATACCACGGTGAATTCGATGGCGATGGGGCGGGTCAGGAGCTGGTCCACCTGATCGGGCGGAACCTGGCCGCTCGACGACGTGGCCGGCCAACTGGTGCGCCACTGCCGTGACACCGGATCGAGGAAGCGAATCTCAATGGCGGTGGCTTTGGTGAGCAATGTGCGCTGTCGCGGCTCGATGTTGAGTGCGGCATCCACGGCCATCCAGTGTTCGCGCACCAATTCGCCTTCAATGAATCGATAACGCACGCGTTGTTCGGCGGGACGTTGGACGCCCGCGGGATTGCTCCAGCCGCCACGCGTGAAGGTGACGATGGAATCGCTGCTGCCGTCGGCACTCACCGCTGGCATGAGCTGGCCGGTGCCCGAAGTATCCCGCGCTGCCCGCGGCACGAGCTGCGCGAAATCCTGCGCGACGACGCGCATGCCGCGCTGGATTTCGGTGACGCGGTCCTGCGAAACATTGAGCGCATCGCGGTCGATCAGCGCCTGGTTGATCGCGCTGTATCCGATCGCAAACATGATCGCCGCGATGAACATCGCGATGACCACTTCGATGAGTGTAAAGCCGCGCGCGCGCATCAGTTCGACGGTGTCGAGGTCTTGGGCGGCGCCGGAGCACCGGGAGTTCCGGGCGGATTGCCGGTCTGCGGATTTCCCGACTGCAGATTGCCGACGATCTGCGCCGCCACTGCCTGGCGCACATCGGAGCGCGCGCTCCCCACAACGCCAGTGACCGTGGTCGTCCACGCGATGGTGTCTTTCGAGGAACCGCTCGAGGTGCTGGGGGTCAGTGCCTGTGCTGTTGGTTTGGTCGCGACCCTCGTGTCATCGACCAGTTCGCCGGTGGCATGCGCGCGCACGTCGATTCGGAACATGCCTTTGACGGGAAGTTCGACGACTTCCTCCTGCCACTCCCATCGCATGCCGCCCATGACAGTGTTTCCGGAGCGTTTGCCTTCTGATGGCATCTGCTGATCGATGCGGACTTCTGTGAGGCGGTTGAGTGCCACCCATTCGGCCAGCGTCTTTTCCTTGAGATAGATGACGTTGCTTGCCGAGGATGTGACTGTGCCGAGAAGGGCACCGACCGACATCGCGACGATGGCGAGCGCGATCAGCACCTCGAGCAGCGTGAAGCCCCTTGACCGCGGCGTGTATTTCATCGTCGTGCAGCCGATCGTGCCGCGGGCTTCTGCGGCTCGGTCTCGCCGGGCAGCAGCAGCACGATGTTGGTCTGCTCGTCGCTATAGATACGGGCGCGGTTTTCCACACCTTCACGCTGCAAGCCAATTTCGAACGAGGTCAGATCGCCATTCGCGAAAATCATGATCTGTGGCTTGAAATCCTGGACCTGAGGCTTCCTGATATCCAATACGATGGGGCGTCCCTCGACCTGCATCGTCGGCTGAATGCCTTCGGGCCACTCGCGTTCGCGAAGTGCATCGTCTTCTTCGGGGGCCCGCCATTGGTTCTGCAGCACGTCGAACACGACGAAAGAATAGGTGAGCTCGTCGAGCTTCAATCCGTAGTCGCGGGTCTGCAGCTCGGCCTGTTCGCGCGCGTAGTCGAGCAGCGCGTCGATGCGCTCCGCTTCCCGGTCGAGTTCGGTGTCACGGTTTTCTCCGCCGAAGGTGACGACGGCTGCAGCGGTGATGAGACCGATGATGAACACCACGATCATCAGTTCGATGAGCGTGAAGCCCGCTGACTGGGCGCGCGAGGCGCGCATGGAACTACTGCCCGAGGTTCCAGTTGCCAATGTCGGCATTCGCACCTTCGCCACCTTCCTGGGCGTCCGCGCCGAACGAATAGAGGTCGTACTCCTGGCCGCGCGTTCCCGGGAACACGTACTGGTAAGGCGTACCCCATGGATCGTTGCTGATGCGTTTGATGTAGCCGCCTTCGCGCCAGTTGCGCACGGTGGGGTCGTTCGGCCGCTGCGACAGCGCCGTGAGACCGAGATCGGTGCTGGGGAATTTGTAGTTGTCGAGCTTGTACATCGT